>NZ_CAWPDB010000150.1:0-23072 GCF_963886625.1 Vibrio sp. V23_P3S9T160 | reverse complement strand
GTGGTAAGTGTGTCGGAGAGATACTAAGTGATATGTGATAAGAAGGATGCAGCAATAGTAAAAAGGTCAACCAGTAATAAAACGGGTTGACCTTTAGACAAGAGTTAGTGGCTCATGTAACGACGTCGAATCAATAAGGCTGCCAGCATTGACAATAAAGTCATTCCACCAGTGCTACCGCCGCCTGAACCTCCTGAAACTGGGGGTAAGGTAAAGGAGTAAGGCTTTTCATATTTCAAATTTTTGATATAAGCCGCATCATTGCCAGTTGCTGTATTTGATGCCTTTACGTATTCAAAGCGTATATCGTTGACTTCATCATTCAAATATAACGTTCTGTTGCCACTACGTTCACCATCTTCGATTATGTAAGTGCTACCGTTCACTTTCACAATTAAGGAATCATAAAGAAAAGTAGAGGAGACTTGGAAATCAAAACTTACTTTTCCTTTAGGGACGTTTTCAAGAAACAAAACCGATCTCGCTTTATCGTTCATAACGGCAGAACGTAGCCAACCACCTTCTTCTAGCCAAGGGTTTACATTCACACTAATACTGCTATTGGGTATGGTAATTAACCCCTCTAGTGATTTTGCAGCAGGTTGTAGAACCGTATTGAGCTTTAGTGATGAGGTGACGGTTCCTAAATTTAGTGGGCTGTTAGTGTCAATCTCTAAGCGCACATCAGCAGGTGTCATTGAATCAATGGTATAAGAAACATCAACATAACATTGGCTACTCGGAGCCAAGCCTTGTGAACAGTTTTCGGCTGTGATATTTGCAGAAGCTGGAGACAGTGTGACGTTGTTTGCGGTAATAGTCTCATCAGAGCCGTTTACAAAATTAAAGCGATGGGTATGAAGCCCATATTTAATCTCGTTTTTGTGTTGAGATTGTCGGAAAGAAACCTTTGATGTTCTTTGAGTCAGCCAATCATTAAAATGGTCGACTTTGGCATAAACGCCAGCCGCGTCTTGTAAGCCGCAACCACGCCCCCAACTAACGACACCATATTGAATAAAATTACCGCCGTCATTGATAAAAACAGGGCCACCGCTATCACCTTGACAGGTATCTTGCGGGTAACTGGTTGCACAAAAAGCGTCATTTCTTATACGAGGGTAGTTACTACCACCTAAAGCTTGACACGTTGCAGTATCCATTAACGATATTTCTGCTTTACGTAATACTTGAGAAGGATTGCTCGATTTATTCAACACTTGATTGTAACTCGTTGCCCCAAAGCCAATGGTCTCTAGAACTGTGCCAGCGGCTAGCGTATCAAGTGCACCAGTATTAGGTCGAGTGACTGCTTGTATTGGTAATGACGTTTCTAATTCAAGGATCGCGATGTCGTTGAATCTTTCGTTATAGTCAGCATGAGTTTCATCATCATAAGCTTCATGATAATAGATTTGTTTGACTTTCACCCGACGACCGGCATTAGTACGTAAGTCATACGCTCCAACCGTCACTTCAATATCCTCTGCATTGAGCGGATTTTTTCCTGTTACGCAGTGAGCAGCGGTAAGTACATACTTATCACCCAAGTAGCTGCCACCACAAAAAGAGCTTTGAAGAGTTGAATAGTGTAAGGCAACCATAAAGGGAAAGTTACCCGCGTCAGCAGGGGTTCCATTGATGATTCTAGTTGATATTCCAGATTCCGTTCCAGAAGCACTGAACTCAAAAGATGTAAACAGAAGCGCTCCTAGCGCGACTGAAAAAAGGGGTTTGTTCATTAGTACCTCGGATTAGTTTTTCCAGCACCTCTTGGGTGTGGGAACGGTACCATATAGGGGCTAATGAATCTCGTCAATCAATGATAATTATCATATCGACAATATATATTAATCAGATAAGGCAAGTTAATGTATTTCAGTAGTTTACAAAATGAACCAATTGGTCATTTTGTATCCATTTTTTCTTTCGATTACGATAGTTCTAGGCTACTCCTTTTGAGGTGTATTGATGTTCGGCGTTTTTTATATGGCTTGTCTGGCCTAAAATAATAAATAAGCAACTGTATTTACATCATTAGTGCTAACTCACGGCTTGTGATTAAGTTTTGCTCTATGCTGTGCCATTAATGGTAAATCATTTGAATGAGTTGGAGTCTATATGACACAGGTGAAGTCTCAAGAGCTACGAGAAAAGGCAGTGCTTCGAGAACCGCCAGTGGCTCGATATGATGCGATTGATTGGTCGTTTAACCTGACGACTTCCGAGTTTATTTGTGATCTGAAAGCGGCGAATGCGTTATTTCATTCCAGTGTTTCGATAGCCAATATCCAAGAACTCTTGCTTTATATGACGCCGAGCAAAGCTGCAGAGATGAAGCGTTGCTTCAAGTATGTGATTGAAAGTGGCAAAAGCCATGCTTTAAATTGCAACCTTGTTATTTCGGATCAGGCGTTAACTTATGTGGAGATTTTTATCGAGCGTACCTCTCTCACGCAGTTGCAAGGTACGATTCGACCGCTGCTCAAACTTGAGTCATTGCAAGAGGTGGCCAAGCTTTTTGAAGGAGTGTTTGATAATACACATCATGGTTTGATCCTAACCGACGATCAAACGCGGGTTTTGGCTTGTAACCACTATTTTGAGCAGCATTCAGGTTTCAAACAAAATGAGCTACTTGGATTAAAAGCCAACCTATTTAATGCAGGCAAGCATTCCAAAGAGTTTTACCAATCGATGTGGCATGACATCAACACCAAAGATCATTGGAGCGGTGTCATTCTCAATCGTCGGGCATCTGGGCTGGTTGCACCACAAGAATTAACTATTCAAAAAATCGTACTGCAAGATGGTCGAGTGTTCTTTGTAGGGATGACGCTTGATTTAGCCGATAATCTTCACCGCGTAGCCGATACGGCACTTGGGGATATCGATCTTTTGACGCAACTGCCTACCGAACAAAAGTTTAAAGCCTTGCTCGAAACATATTGCATGGAGTACCCCAAAGGCCAAACACAAATTGTTTTGGCTTTTCAACCTGCGTTTGAATCAGATCGACACCATGTAGAAACTTTAATGCTTTCCAGTTTTTTGGCGCGCTGTAAAGAAGCTAAGTTAGTGGGCTATGTGGGAAAAGATATTTATTTAGTGAGTTTGAGTTGTTCTGAGTGCCAAAAAAACACAGATTTTCGTCTCATCCAGCATGCGATCCGCCGCTTTATGAAAGAGTTAAAGAACGAATCCAGCTCACATACCGCGATTATTAATGGCCGAATCGGTGTGTCTGTTTTAGGGTTCGATGCAAAAACGCCAGCTCGAATGGTAACGCATGCGATGCAAGCAATGCTTGAACAACATGCAGGGGAAGCGCGTAACATCAGTTTCTATCACAGTGAAATACATCAACAAGTGAAACGTAGAAAAAACTTGGAAGACAGAGTCGCTAAAGCAATTGCGCAGAAGGACTTGGAGATACACTACCAACCGATAGTTGATACTAAAACATGGAACATTGCGAAATTCGAAGCGTTATGCCGTTTTAAGCCTGTGCCCGATTTACCTTTTACCACGCAAGAAATGATTGGTATCGCCGAAGATCTAGATTTGATTGCCGAGCTTGATCGTTGTGTCAGTATCTTGTCTTTGCAAGATTTACCAAAGATAAAAACCTTGTTTGGCCAAGGTGTTGGGGTAACGATCAACCGCTCTTTCAATACCAAAATGGATGCGACGCAGATTTTAACCAATACCATGGAGATCATTGATCGCTACACGGATACGCCTCAATCAGTCACCATTGAGCTAACCGAAAGCGCCTATTTTGATAGCCAATCTCATCAGGTTGATGCCCTCAATGCTCTTCGATCGCGCGGCGTAACGGTTGCGATTGATGATTTTGGTACGGGTTATTCCTCTTTTACCTACCTCAGTGATTGCAATTTTGATTATTTAAAAATAGATCGCGAGTTTGTCACAGACATTCAGGTCAACAGCAATAAGTACAGTATTGTTAAAATGATCACAGAGCTGTCGCATACACTCGGCGTGAAAGTGGTTGCTGAAGGGGTGGAAACAGAGCATGAGGTTTGGGTGCTTAAATCATTGGGTATTGACTACATACAAGGCTATATTTTTTCAAAACCACTACCGCTTAAGGAACTGGTTCGGGCCAAGGAGTATCGTAACCGTTTTGCGTATTCAGGCGCTAAAGTGGAACAAGAGCGAAAGCCCAACTGTTTGCTCAATCTGTTCAAAGAGGGGAAACCACATTTGGATCCCAGTGAGCCAATCTCTCTTGCTTATCAGTATATTAAAGCGACTAAAGTTGATGTGCTGCCAGTCGTCAATCAAGGAGAGTGTGTCGGCATCGTCGATGTAGCCTCACTCAATTTATATCTGACGCCGAACATGGGGACCGATCTTGAAACCACGCGTGAAGCGGCCGTATGGCGTAAGCCCGTGAATCAGATCATGAAATTTCATTTCACTCAGCTTGACGCGTACACCGAGCTAAATCAAGTGGTGAATTTGATCGAAAAAGGACATGCGTTTCCATGGGTACTGGTCGATAACACTCGTTACAAAGGCTTATTGACTCAAGCGGACGTGCTGAGGTATTTGGCCGAAAGTCAGTAACCTTCTCTGGGCATCCGCGCTTACTCTTTGCTATTATCGCGCCCAGATGTTTCCAGATGATGTTTAGATTATGATTCAAACCTTACTTTCTGTTTTTTCACCCATGCTGCTCGGTGCGCAAATCTTACTGACGTTAGTGCTGGTCAAAGGGGATATTTGTCCTGGACAACGTGGCCGTATTCATCGCGTCTTGCCAGCCATTGGTGTGCTTTGGTTGGCAGTGGCTTCACTAAAAATTGAAGCCTTTTTGGTCGTCTTTTCCATCTTCTATTTCTATTCACAAGTTCAAACCAAGAAAACTCGAGATGAAGGCCCGTTATGGGCACTGTATTTGGCGAATGGCCTTGCCTTGGCTTATGTCGCGATTCAGATATCAGAGCAGGGTCATTGGTCAGCTTCTATCGCCATGTTGCTGTTGGTTGGTTTGTTGGGCGCGAGTTTCTCGCACCTTCTACTAACGATAGCGCGCTCGCGTTTACAAGCTTTCCATCGAGTTCTACCCGTTGTGGGCATTCTCTGCTCGATGGGGATCGCTTTATGCGTTGTGCCGTACGCGTACGGGTTAGATGATGAAACGTTGGCTCGAGCAACATTGCCGTTACTAACGACATTCGGTTTCATGATTGCAGGTATTATCGTGTGGTGCTGGCATATCCTGTTTGCCAAAAGCGCTGAGAAAATTCAATTAACGGCAGCCTTGTTATTGATGTTGGCTGCCAGTATTTGTTTTCAAGGTTTGTTTAATCTCTAGACCTGGGTCACTCTTTAGTGCGAATTTTACCGCTAGTCTTTAGTGGTCTCTTTGCTATAGGAGTGAGCCATGGATTTGAGTAACGTCAGCCGTTTTGATAGCAATATATTACTTGGCATCGTCAATGAGAAGCTACGCTTAGAGTGTGACAGCTTCGAAGAGCTTGCCAGTATGTATGAAATGGATAGAGAAAATGTAGTCGGTAAGCTGGATGTTTTAGGCTACCAATACGACCCACTGACCAACCAATTTAAAGCGAACCAACGCTAGTGCTAAGCAGCGTGCAGTGACAGTTAACCAACCGCACTGTCATTCAAATAGCCATGTCGATACGACGAATAGTTTAAGCCATCTTGATCCCGTCAAGGTGGCTTTTGCATTGTTGGCGCGCGGTGGCAAAAAAAGCTTGTAAATAGTGGCGATCTTTTTCGCTGTGGCGTGTTGCGGCAAATAGTCGACGCCATAAACCTTTTCCTAGTGGCTTGCTGGTGATAAGCCCCTGCCTAGAGAACTCGCTGATGGCCCAATTTGGCAGTGCTGCCACACCTAATCCAGCAGAGACCATTTGTACTAGCATCAAAGTGTTGTCGGCTTGTTTCCACTTCGCGGGTTCAACACTAGCAGGTTGTAGAAAGTGTTTCACCACATCCAAACGCTGCTTTTGTACGGGGTAAGTGAGCATCGTTTGTGAGGCGAGATCCTCTGGTTCAATCACCGATTTTCCTGCAAGTGGGTGAGTTGTAGAGGTGATAAGGCGCATTTCAAAATCAAAGAGTGGTTCGTAATGTACCTCTGAGCGAGGCAAAATATCGGAAGTGATGACCAAATCAAGTTCGCCGGCCAGCAATGCGGGTAAAGGTTCAAAGCCAAAGCCGGACGAAAAATCTAACGTCACACTTGGCCAAGCAAGCTGGTATTCGCGCAGCGCTGGCATCAACCATTGAAAGCAAGAGTGGCATTCAATCGCCATGTGTAAGCGCCCATTGACGTCTTCTTTCAAACTGGCCAAGTCATTTTCAGCTCTGGCCAGCTTTGGCAGGATCTCGTCAGCCAGTTTCAGTAGGATCTCTCCTTCTGAGGTAAATTTCACTGGGCGAGTTTTACGTAGAAACAGTGGCCCGCCAATGCGTGTTTCGAGATCTTTAATCTGATGTGAAAGGGCCGATTGCGTCAAATGGAGCGCGGTAGCGGTTGAGGTGAGTGAGCCGCTGTCCCTTAAAGAAACTAAAGTCTTCAGATGCTTAAGTTCAATCATTGCCATTATTTTCCTTCATTCCTTTGAGAGAACGGTGGTTGATACCAATATCGTGGGTCGCATCAACACGGTGACCATTCTGCTGTTCTGAGCTAAGTTACGCTTTTAATATGGAGCTGTAAACATCTAGACGTCTATTTATCTTGATGTCAATTAAAGCTCTCTGCAATCAACATGAAATTTTTTAATAAACAAGTTGAATAATTGAACCTTGTCTGTGCTTCTGTTTCGATGGATAGTCTAGCCATCCAGACATCTTTTATCTCAAGCGATAAAGAATCAGACACGATCAACAGCAAAAGGACTAGGGACATGACAACGACGACTCACATCTTAGGTTATCCACGTATTGGTGAAAAACGCGAACTGAAATTTGCGTTAGAAAAATATTGGCGCGGTGAGAGCGATCAAGCTCAATTGTTGCAAGTGGGCTACGATATCCGTCAGCAAAACTGGGCTGAGCAGCAACAAGCAGGCCTGAGTTTTTCAACCGTAGGCGATTTCGCTTGGTATGACCACGTACTCACAACCACATTACTCCTTGGGCACGTTCCTAAACGTCATAAAAACGGCTTTCCTGATTTAGATACACTCTTTCGCGTTGGACGTGGTCAATCACAAGCGGGTTGCGGCTGTAGCGGAAGTGCAGCTTCTGATATGACTAAATGGTTTAATACCAATTATCACTACCTTGTGCCGGAGTTCAGCCAAGACGATACGTTTGAAGTCAGCTGGCCTCAACTGTTTGAGGAAGTCAATGAAGCGTCGAAAGCAGGCCACCAAGTTAAGCCTGTACTGCTTGGTCCGCTGAGCTACCTCTACTTGGGTAAAGAGGTCGAAGAGGGATTTGATCGCCTGACTTTACTGCCTCGTTTATTGACTGCTTATCAAGCAATTTTAGCTAAGCTTGCTAAACAAGGAGTGGAATGGGTACAAATCGATGAACCTATTTTAGCGTTAGAGTTAGAACCAAAGTGGCAAGATGCATTTAAGTTGGCTTATCAAGTGATCGCTGGCGACGTAAAACTGCTACTCACCACTTACTTTGATTCGGTGCTCGATACGCTCGATAAAATCATTGAACTACCAGTGAATGGATTGCATATCGATCTCTCCGCTGCTTCCGAGCAATTGGGCGCGGTACTGGATAAGTTACCAAAAGATTGGGTATTGTCTGCGGGTGTGGTCAATGGACGCAATGTGTGGCGCGCCGATCTTGCGACTTTATTGGCTCGTTTACAACCAGTGAAGCAGCAATTGGGTGATCGCCTGTGGGTCGCGAGCTCGTGTTCACTGCTGCATAGCCCGGTCGATTTAGAACTTGAGCAGCAGCTCAGTGATGAAGTGCAGAGTTGGTTTGCGTTTGCCAAACAGAAAGTGACGGAAGTGGCATTGCTTGGCAAAGCGCTTGATGGTGATGACGCAGCGATTCTGGCCTGTGAAACTTATAGCCAACCGATACTTGCACGTAAAACAGCCACTCACGTCAATAAGCCGCATGTACAGGCGAGGGTCAATAGTATTACGGCGGCACTTTCTGAGCGCAGTGCACCTTATTCAGAGCGCGCTCATCATCAAGCCGAAGTGTTAGGGTTACCATTCTTGCCAACCACAACCATAGGCTCATTCCCTCAAACGAGTGAGATCCGTCATCAACGCAGTGTTTATCGTCAAGGTAAACTGGCACAAGCTGATTATATCAACGCACTGAAAGGGCACATTGCCGATGCAGTGAAACGCCAAGAGGCACTTGATCTCGATGTGTTAGTGCACGGTGAAGCTGAGCGTAACGACATGGTGGAATACTTTGCAGAAAACTTAGCAGGTTTCCAGACCACGCAATTTGGCTGGGTGCAAAGTTACGGATCACGCTGCGTAAAACCAGCCATTGTGGTGGCTGATATTGAACGTGAAAAACCGATTACGGTGGAGTGGTCTACTTATGCTCAGTCACTGACTGCGAAGCAAATGAAAGGAATGCTGACTGGGCCTGTAACTATTTTATGTTGGACGTTTCCTCGTGAAGATATTTCTCGTCAAACTATCACACAGCAATTGGCTTTCGCTCTGCGTGATGAAGTGGCAGACCTGCAGCAAGCGGGCATTAACATCATCCAAATTGATGAACCTGCGATTCGTGAAGGATTACCATTGAAGAAGCGTGACCATCAAGCATATCTGGCGTGGGCGGTTGAGGCATTTAAAATTGCGGCGGCGAGTGCGAAACCCGAAACGCAGATCCACACTCACATGTGTTACAGCGAATTTAATGAAATCATTGACTCAGTAGCGGCACTGGATGCCGATGTGATTACGATTGAAACTTCTCGCTCGAATATGGAACTGCTCAAAGCGTTTGAAGAGTTTAACTACCCGAATGAAATTGGCCCAGGTGTGTACGATATTCACTCGCCAAACATTCCCTCTCAAGAGTGGATTGAAGGTTTGTTGCGTAAAGCGGCGGAAAAAATTCCAGCAGAGAGATTATGGGTTAACCCTGATTGCGGTTTAAAAACGCGCAATTGGAATGAAGTGGAGGCAGCACTGACCAACTTAGTGTCAGCAGCTAAAGCGCTGCGCAAAGAGCTTAAACCCCAGCAAAGTTAAGCTATATTAATCTTGACAGAGGCCTCAAATGAAGCCTCTGTTTTTTACGAATAAAGTGGTGGTCATCACTAATAAGGGGAGGACTATTGTGCCGAACAAGTTGCTTTACTAATGAATTGGTCCACAACAAGTTGGCCCCGCGTATTGCGCATTTTAATTCGATAAGTTAAGCCGAGGTCGAGGTTAGCGCGTGTGGTTGAATCCGAGCAGTAGGTATTGATGCTGGTTTTCAACACTTGATCAATTGGCTTTGCTCCTTTTTGACCCTCATTGTAAATCATCATAATTTCCACCGTACTGCCTTTAGCACTGGCACGCATCACGGACAAAGGCCCAAATTCTAAGGGTAACTCAGCGCTAATCACATTCGCGCGATTACTGGCTACGGCTTCCAAATATTTTTGCTGATCACCATTCGAGCTACAACCCACCAGTACCAGCGTTGTAAACAGAGCACAGAGAATGACTTTCATCTTAAAACACTTTCTTGAAGGGTTTAACGATAACATGTTGATACACACCGGCAGCAACATAAGGATCGGCATCCGCCCATGCTTGAGCTTGTCTTAACGAATCAAACTCAGCGATGACTGTTGACCCCGTAAACCCAGCTTCTGCTGGATTCTCCGAATCAATTGCTGGCATTGGCCCTGCAGTTAATAGACGACCTTCATCTTGCAAGGTTTGTAAGCGCTCTAAATGTTGTGGCCGGACACTCATGCGTTTTTCCAACGAGTTTTCTACGTCTTGAGAGAAAATAACGTACCACATATTGATATCCTTATTGTTTGATAATGAAGTCGAGGCCTTACTGTACTGAAACTGGCGCGTATTGAAAGCAACCAAACTGAATTTCTGTGATCAGTTGCTAGGCTTAATCGGTCGAGGGCGGCCATCGGTATCAATGGCGACATAATTGAAGGTTGCTTCACATACTTGGAAACGATCTCCCACGCTGTCGTATTTGATGGGTTTTACCCATACTTCAAGATTGACGGACATTGAAGTGCGGCCAATTTTGGTGCATTCACCATAACAACACACTACATCACCTACCTTGACGGGTTTTTTAAACGTAATGCTAGAAACAGACACAGTGACAACGCGGCCAAATGAGATCTCTTTGGCTAAAATTGCGCCAGCCAAGTCGAGTTGAGACATGATCCAACCGCCGAAAATGTCACCGTTGGCGTTAGTATCTGCTGGCATGGCTAAGGTGCGTAGCAATAATTGGCCTCTTGGGGCGCTATTTTCCTGATTCATTTTTCGACATCCACAACAACAAAACAGCGACCAAATTGGTCGCTGAAAAATAGGGACGGATTATACCAAAGACAGCCTGTTTTGCACTCAAAGAGTCCTCTGAATGACTCCTAGCGAGAAGGTTAGTGCAATCAGTGCTCGTGCGAGGAGGGTTTGCTCTCGGAAACTTGCTTCTCTTTTGGCAGGTGTTTGTAGATAAAAACACCCGTTAATAAGGTATAAACAAAAGTTGCGGCTAATAAGCCAAATACTTTGAAGTTGACCCAAACATCCAATGGCAGTTGATATGCAATGTAGATGTTTAGTACAGCGCAAACGCTGAAAAAGAAAACCCACGCCCAGTTGATTTTTGCCCATACGTGTTCAGGTAAGGTTAGCTCTTTGCCAAGCATTCCTTTAATGGCTGATTTACCCATGATATGGCTGATGGTCAAGCCCAAGGCAAAAACAACGTAAACAATGGTGACTTTCCATTTAATGAAATTGTCATCGTGAAAGAAAATCGTCATACCACCGAAGATAGTCACCATCAAAAACGTGATGATCTGCATTTTTTCAACTTTCTTATACAGTGCGTAGGTCAGGGCAATCTGTATCGCACTGGCCACGATAAGTGCCCCTGTGGCGACATAGATGTCGTACATCTTGAAAAGGGCAAAAAAGATGATAAGTGGTATAAAATCAATAAGTTGCTTCATTCGTATTTATGCTTCCGATTTAAACGTTGCGCACAGTCTAACCAAAACCGTGTCAGAGCTAAATAGAAAGAGACAATTCGAAACAAATTAACTAGAAATGGATCAGCGTTCCCAGCCGCTGGTTTCAAGTTGTGGTATTGCTCGTTTCATATCTTCTAAATAGCCTTCACTTTTTAAATTGGCGACAGCTATCTGCAATTCTTCATCTGTCATTGAAAAACAGGAATCTTTGCCAGTAATTAAGCCTAGATATTGGTGGTATTCAAATTCACTGAAATGGCCAATTCGATCGATAACCAATTCTCGGATCCCGTGGTGAATCAAACCATAATAAGTATCACGATGAATATCCATTACTCATACTCCAAGTCGATTCGTGCTAACGCCAAAAGTTTGCCGCTGCTATGTGGCACGAAAGAGGTGTCGTTTATTATAGCAATCGCAATGCCAACTTTATCGTCAGTCATAGGGCGCTTTAATGATTAACTTTAGTATGAGAACTGTTTTTTTTGCAAATTGCGATGCAAAAAGAAAGCCGCATAGAATGCGGCTTGTATTGGATCAATGATGCTCTGTGATGAGTTAGGCTTTTTGCTGCTTCAATGAGGCCTCAGTGGCTTCTTCTTCAATCAAAGCATCAACAATAACGGCACACGCGGCATCCCCTGTGATGTTGAGCGCGGTACGGATCATGTCGAAGATACGGTCTAGGGCGAACAGTAGTGGCAAACCTTCAATTGGAATTCCAGCCGCTAGCAAAACGGCTACTACAAGGAAAGAAGGACCAGGAACACCAGCCTGACCGACGGCGCCCAGTGTCGCTGTTACGATGATGGCAATGTAAGCGCCCATCGAGAGATCAATATTGAATAGCTGGGCGAAGAAAATCGCAACTAAACCGTAATAGATGGCGTTGCCAGACATGTTGATGGTGGCACCTAACGGCAGAACAAAGGCGGCAGTTGAGTTGCGTACGCCAAGGTCGTGTTCTACGGTATCCATAGTGACAGGGAGTGTCGCCATTGATGACGCGGTTGAAAGGGCTACGGCTTGAGGCTTTTTCATCGCAAGGATAAATTTCTTAGCCGACGTCTTGGTTAAGACCTGAATCATCAGCGGGTAAGCAATAAAGCCGAAAATTAAAATGGCCGCGACATAAACGACAAACAGCTTAAATACCACCATCAGTGCACCAAAACCAAACGTGCCGACGGCTTCAGCCATCAAACCGAATACACCGATAGGCGCGATGATCATCACTTTGTTGATCATCCACACCATGGCATCAACAATGGTGTTTACGCCATTGATGATCGGGTCACGTTTTTCTTTGCTCTGTTTAGAAATGGCAATGCCAAAGAACAAGCAAAAAACAAGGATTTGTAGAATGTTGGCATTATTCAGTGACTGGAAAACGTTGGTTGGGATCATACCCGTAATGGTTGCCCAAAAAGTAGGTAGTTCACCTTTTGCTGCGTATTCGGCAGAAAACATACCTTCAACGCCCGAAATATCGACGCCGATACCCGGTTGGAAGACTTCGCCCATTACCAGTGCCAGCGTTACGGCGAGTGCGGAAGTGACCGCAAAAAAGCTGAGTGTGACAAAACCGACTTTACCCGCCGCGTGGCTATTACCAAGGCCCGCAGCACCGGAAATAAGCGCAACGGCCACCAGTGGGATCACCAGCATCTTAATTAGGTTGATAAAAATGACACCCAGTGGCGAAAAGATGGCCGCATCGTGTCCCATCATGGCACCAACGGCAGTACCAATGATCATTGCAATGACGACTTGCACGCCAATGTTGCTTAATAAACTCTTTTTGTTTAACACTTCCATAACCTCTGTGCTAATTAATTGTAAATTCCTAGTGTTACCCACTACATAAATATCAATCGGTGGATAAATATTTCGACTAGCTTTTTACACGGATATTTTACATTTAGCAATATGGTAACAAGGTAAATTGACAAGATTATTGATAGTTCATTGACATGAAACGTGGTTTTTTCAAAAAGAAAACGTTTGCTATTTGTTTTGTCAATTTAATGAGTGGTTGGTTTGTGTTTTGTGAATGAATTTGGCGAGGCGTAAATGTTAAAAAAAAAGATCGATTTCTTGGTTTGACTCAGAAATCGATCGGGTTGGTTTTTGCTGTAAACCAATTTATTTTAACGTTGCTGCTTTCATGCTGGAAACGAAATGGCTGAGAGTCGTTAACATTTCATCTGGCTGATTAAGTCGTTGTTCAATAATTTTCACCACTGCGGATCCTGATATTGCGCCAGCGGCACCGGCGGTGATGGCCTGTTTGACTTGCTCAGGTTCTGATATCCCAAACCCAAGCAATGCGGATGGGGCATCAAATTGGTTCAGTCTTTCCAACAAGGCATGTACTGGCATATTGGCTTTTGTTTCTGCTCCTGTCACACCGGATCGAGACAGTAGATAAGTATAGCCACGGCCAAGTTTGGCGACCGCGGCTAGGGTCTCATCACTGGCGGTGGGTGGTGCGATGAAAATGGGTTGAATCCCGTATTTGTCTGCCGCCGCGACAAATTCACGGCTTTCATTAGTCGGAACATCGGCGATCAATACTGAATCTACACCCGCATTTTTACAGCGTTGGTAGAAGTTTTCGATGCCGCGTGAATAAACTAGGTTGGCATACATGAGTAGTCCGATAGGCAGGTCGGGATATTGCGCGCGAATTTTGGTGATCAACTCAAAGCAGATATCTGGAGTCGTCCCTGCATCCAGTGCACGAATATTCGCCCCTTGGATGGTTGGGCCATCAGCGAGCGGATCAGAGAAAGGGATACCGAGTTCTAATGCGTCTGCTCCTGCTTCCACTAGCGTTTGCATGATGCGCAGTGATTGCTCTGGATCTGGGTCCCCGATGGTCACAAATGGAACAAACGCACCTTGATTGTTGTCAGCTAAACGCTGAAATAGGGTTTGATAGCGATCCATTACAGCGCTCCTTTCTCTTCTAATAGTTTATGGACGGTGAAAATATCTTTATCGCCGCGACCGGATAGATTCACGACCAATAACTGCTCTTTTTCTGGCTCGGCATACGCCATCTTCACGGCGTAAGCAACCGCATGTGATGATTCCAGCGCGGGAATAATGCCTTCGTTACGTGCGATCGATTGGAAAGCATCGAGTGCTTCGTCATCGGTAATGCTTTCGTACTCAGCGCGGCCTGTCGCATAAAGATGAGCGTGCTGAGGGCCAACAGAAGGGAAATCAAGCCCAGCGGACACCGAGTAAGACTCTTCCACTTGCCCGTTTTCATCTTGCATCAAAGGTGATTTCATACCGAAGAAAATACCTGTCTTGCCGTGCTTTAATGGCGCGCCATGCTGGTGGGTATGAATGCCTTTTCCTGCTGGCTCAATGCCAATCAAACGGACATCCCTTTCTTCAATAAAGTCAGCAAACATGCCAATCGCGTTCGAACCGCCGCCGACACAAGCAAGTACCGCATCCGGTAAACGACCTTCGCGAGCCAAAATTTGCAGTTTCGTTTCTTCGCCAATCATACGTTGAAATTCACGGACTATGGTTGGAAATGGGTGAGGACCCGCTGCTGTACCTAATAAATAGTGGGTGGTTTCATAGGTGGCAGACCAGTCACGTAGCGCTTCATTGCACGCATCTTTAAGTGTTGCTGATCCTGAATGAACGGGGATCACTTCTGCCCCCATTAGCTTCATACGAAACACGTTGGGGCTTTGGCGTTCAACATCTTTTGCACCCATATAAACGCGACATTTTAGCCCCAGTAGTGCGCAGGCCAACGCCGTTGCAACACCATGTTGCCCTGCGCCTGTTTCGGCAATAATTTCATGTTTACCCATACGCTTAGCAAGCAGTGCCTGACCAAGTACTTGGTTAGTTTTGTGTGCGCCACCGTGCAATAAGTCTTCACGTTTTAAGTACAATTTGGTTTTTGTGCCTTTCGTGAGGTTTCGCGTCAAAGTTAGCGCCGTTGGCCGACCTGCATACTCTTGTAGTAACGTCATGAATTCAGCACGAAATTCAGGATCTTCCTGCGCATCAATAAAAGCTTGTTCCAATTGGTCAAGCGCTGGTACTAAAATTTGTGGAACGTATTGACCACCGTATTCGCCAAAATAGGCATCGAGTTTTGCCATGATTCGTATCCTTAGTCTCTGTGTTACTGCTGAGTGATTCAGCGGTAATGAATCTGTTGTTTCCCTTGCTACTTGACCTTGCGGCTGGGTGAGTTACTCGCTTTTCAAGCCAATGGGAATCGATTTAGTGTTAGTACTGCCGAATAGCGTCGAACGCTAGGGTTAGCTTGTGTAAGTCTTTTTTCCCCGGTTCGCTCTCAACACCTGAATTGAGATCGAGCCCTAAACAACCGATGTTTGCTGCTTGCTGAGCATTTTCAGGGGATAAGCCACCCGCCAACATGACATCGTTTACCTCGGTTAGTAATTGCCAGTCAAAACGTTGGCCAGTGCCGCCAGATTGCGTTCCTACTTTGGCATCGAATAAATGACGGTCAATGTGGCTCTCAAGTTTGGTCGGCAGGCAGTCGCTCACGCCATAAGCTTTCCAGATTTCAATCTGGCTAGGTAAGTGAGCTCTCAATTGGTCAACATAGGCTTGATCTTCTTCGCCATGCAGTTGCACCGCGAATAGTTTTAACGTTGTAGCAATCTGCGTAATGGCTTCAATGGTGTGATTTTGAAACACGCCCACGTAGCGCAGCGGCGCACCGCTCATCGTCAAACGTGCATTGTCCAAGTCGACATAGCGTTTGGATTGCGGTACAAAAATTAAGCCACCAAACACGGCTCCAGCTTGATAGGCTTTGGCCGCATCGTCAGCGTGAGTTAAGCCGCACACTTTGTTTTCGCCGAGCGTCACTTTGCGTACCGCTAGCTCTAAATTTTCTTCGGCCATTAACGAGCTGCCGATTAAAAATCCATTGGCGTATTGCGAAAGTTCACGCACTTGTTGGTGAGTATAAATACCAGACTCCGAGATGATCATGGTTCCTTCTGGGAGTAAAGGTGCCAGCTGTTTAGTGCGATTTAGATCGGTTGAGAGATCGCGCAAATTGCGGTTATTAATGCCAATAACTTTTGCTTGCAAGGCGACTGCCCGGTGCAGCTCTTCCTCATTGCTCACTTCGGTTAAAATACCCATACCCAGTTGGTGAGCCACATTGGCTAGCGTTTGATAGTGTTGATCATCAAGGACGGACAGCATCAATAAAATGGCATCTGCATTGTAGTGACGAGCCAAATAAACCTGATAAACATCAACCATAAAGTCTTTGCAAATCACAGGTTGGCTTACTTGCGCGCGAACGCGTGGCAGAAATTCGAGGTTGCCTTGGAAATATTTTTCATCAGTCAAAACTGAAATGGCGTCTGCATATTGATGGTAAACCGAGGCGATATAATCCAAATCAAAATCTTGGCGAATGAGCCCTTTGGAAGGTGAGGCTTTTTTACACTCCAAAATAAAAGCGGTTTTACCCGTATTTAACGCATCATAAAACGAGCGATCCGATGCGGTTAATAAGTGTTCGAAGCTGCCCAATGGTTGCTGCGTTTTACGCTGCTCGACCCATTCATATTTGTCATTGACGATTTTGGCCAACACTTCAGCCATTTGAGTATGCTGGGTTGAAATGTGGTCAGAAAGTTGCTCAGGCATGGGGCTTAACCTCTTTGTGCCAGTTGTTGGACAAGCTGATAGGCTTTGCCCGAGTTCATTACACTAATGGCCTGTTGTGTATTGGCTTTGAGATCTTCTTGGCCAAAAAGACGCAGCAGCAGCGCCACATTAACAGCGACGGCAGCCAATTGCGCTGGCGTGCCTTTCCCTGTCAGCAGGTTGGTGATAATGGCGCGATTCTCCGCAGGCTCACCACCTTGAATGGCTTCAAGTGGATAGCTTTCAACACCAAAATCTTTAGGTGTTAAGGTGTATTCGATGATGTGTCCATCACGAATTTCAGCCACTAAGGTTTCACCATGAATCGCCACTTCATCTAAACCACTGCCATGAACGACCGCTGCACGTTTCAATCCCATTTGTAACATGGTTTGGGCAATAGGCAGAACCAGTTCTTTACTGTAAACACCCATCAGTTCAATGTTGGGGCGAGCAGGGTTAATCAGCGGTCCTAATATATTGAAGATAGTGCGCGTTTTCATGGTTTGGCGCACGGGCATCGCATGACGCACACCACCGTGATATTGCGGCGCAAATAGGAAAGCGACGCCCAAATCATCGATGGCTTGGCGAGTATTTTCAGCGCTCATCGCAAGGTTAATACCAAATGAATCCAGTAGATCAGAAGAGCCTGATTTGCTTGATACTCCACGATTACCATGTTTGGCTATTTTTACGCCACAGGCAGCAGCAACAAATGCTGCGGTGGTTGAAATATTAAAAGTATTTGAGCCATCACCACCAGTACCGACTATGTCTGCAAAATCATAGTCTGGCCTTGGAAACGGGGCCGCGTTAGCCAATAATGCTTTGGCTGCGCCAGCAATTTCATCGGGTGTTTCACCTTTGATTTTCAGTGCCGTCAATACTGCTGCCATCAAAATAGAGTCGAGCTCACCACGGATGATGAGATCAAACAGTTGCTGGCTTTCTGCTTGCGAGAGCGACTGCTGCGCGTAAAGTTTATTAATGATGTTTTCCATAAAATATCCCTATAAATCCGTTAGTGGGTGCTTTTTTCTAAAGCCCAATCGATCGCATTGGCAAGCAATGCTGCACCATGAGTAGTCATGATGGACTCTGGATGAAATTGAAAGCCGCACACTTTATCTTGCTCTTGCACCACGGACATCACGAGCCCATCAACCTCAGCCGTGATGGTTAAACTATCCGGAACTTCAGTAGCCACTAGGGAATGATAACGAGCAATGGCTAGTGGTGACGGTAGCTGTTGGTAAATACGGTGATCTTGGTGCTCCATCATCGAGATTTTGCCATGGATAATTTCGCCAGCACCCGCGACGGTGCCGCCGTAAGCTTCAACAATCGCTTGGTGACCTAAACAGATGCCAATGATCGGCACTTTGCCCTTAAGGCGTTGGATTAATTGTGGCATGCATCCCGCGTCTGCGGGCGCGCCCGGTCCGGGGGAGAGCAGCAGCAGCGGTTCATTCAATTGAAAGACCGCTTGTTCAATGCTCTGTGCGGCGATGTTGTTGCGATAAACCGTCACCGTATGGCCGAGTGAGCGGAATTGATCAACAAGGTTGTAGGTAAAGGAATCAAAGTTATCGATAAAAATAATGTTGGCCATGTCTGCTACTCCTGATGCGCGGCTTGAATTGCAGAGATCACGGCTTGTGCTTTACCACGTGTCTCGTCGGCTTCCGATTGAGGGTCTGAATCATAAACGACTCCAGCGCCCGCTTGAACTTGCGCAATACCCTGTTCGACATAAGCCGAGCGGATCACGATGCAAGTATCTAAATCGCCTTCCCCGGTAAGGTAGCCAACCGCGCCACCGTAACTGCCACGGCGGGCTTTTTCCACGTTACGGATAAGCTGCATGGCGCGAATTTTCGGCGCACCAGTGAGTGTGCCCATATTCATGCAGGCTTGGTAAGCGTGCAGTGCATCGAGATCGCTTCGGAGTTGACCCACCACGCGAGAAACCAAATGCATAACGTGACTGTAGCGATCCACTTTCAATAAATCAGCGACGTGGCGCGTTCCTGCTTGTGCAATACGTGCGACATCGTTGCGCGCAAGGTCGACCAACATCATGTGTTCAGCGTTCTCTTTTTTGTCGCAACGTAGCTCAAGTTCAATGCGGCTATCTAAATCAAAATCAATTGAACCATCGGCGCGTTTACCACGGCGGCGAGTCCCTGCGATAGGGTAAATCTCAATCTGGTTGGTTTCGGTGGCGTATTTCAATGCGCTTTCAGGAGAAGCGCCAAACAGAGTAAAGCGTTCGTCTTGCATATAAAACATGTAAGGGCTTGGATTGCTCTCTTTCAGTTTTTTATAAGCAGCAAGTGGTGAAGGGCAAGGCAGAGTAAATCGGCGAGAAGGGACCACCTGAAAAACATCGCCTTTCACGACAAATTCTTTTAACGCTTGAACGGTCTTGCAAAACTCTTGGTCAGAAATATTCGTTGTCACGCTTACGTTAGCTACGGTTTTGGCTTGCGGTAGTAATTTGGGTGCGGCACATTGCTGCGCGATCTCTTGTAAACGAGTAATTAATGTTTCACGCATTGTTGGCGTGGGGTTAAAAACACTGGCTTGCAACTGACAATGCTCAGTTTTATGGTCAATCACTAACAAGGTTTCCGCGATATAAAAAACGTAGTCTGGACATTGATTAGTCGTATCGGCATTTCCTAGCGGTTCGAAGTTGGCCACCAAATCGTAGGCAAATAAACCGCCTAGAAAGAGGGCATGTTTATCGTGATGACGAAGATCGAAACTGTGCTGCACGAGACGTAGTGCATCAAAAGAAGAGGCTTCGCGTAGGCGAGAATCTTCGTCTAGCGTGTCGCATGGTGCTTGAAATTGAAGCGTTAAGGTATTTTGTTGTAACTGATGTTCAATATCCGCTTTAATATTACGCTGTAGATGTTCGATGAGCTGTTGACCATTGTCTGTCAATGCGTGAAACGTGACAACGTGACCAAAGCAGGTGATGCGCACGGCAGCATCAACCAATAATAGACTTTTGAGATCCTGTTTTGAGTCGATCTCGGCGGATTCTAATAGCAAACAATCTGTTTTTGACTCACATAGCGTATGAAATAGACGTGTTGGATCTTGGGTATAAGGCACGGACATATTGATTACGTCAATTTGGCCTAAGTTTTTAATTTCAATGGTCTTATTCACAAGACCTCCTTGATGAATTTTAATGTTCCTGTCGTCCATACTCGCATAATCCTCTTAGAGACCCAATCTTCACTTTGGGGGTTTCGCTGTTTTATTGCGCAATGTAATGTGAGCTATTCGACAAAATAAAAAGCCCGCTCATTGAGGCGGGCTTTGTGAATTCGTGTTCTATTTTAAAAGTACACGGTTGCCCACCAAGAACTTGTCCAAGTGTGCCACCAATTGAGCTCAGATGAAGCTGCGCTTAAATTGTGATTATGGTTTTGGTTAAATTCTTGTAACATGGTCAACCTCAAATACGTGCCTTGCATTTGTGTACTAGTTAACTAGTGCGAGAGTAAAAAGTCAAGCCTAAAAGATGGCCAAAATAAAATTATGAGAATTGATCTACATAGCCACACCACTTCTTCAGATGGCAGGTTATCGCCGCAAGCGTTAATCGATAGGGCGCTAAGCTTTGATATTGAGGTATTGGCGATCACTGATCACGATACGACTGATGCATTAACTATTGCTCATGACTATATTAATCAGCAACAATTACCCATCACCTTGATCGATGGCATCGAGATTTCCACGGTTTGGCAAAATAAAGATATTCATATTGTTGGGCTCAACATCGACTCAAACGCTCAAGCTTTGCAGCAGTTAATTGAGCAGCAAAAGGCACATCGTGTGCAGCGCGCACAATTGATTGCACAACGATTGCAAAAAGTGACACGTGAAGGGGTGTTAGAAGAGGTGCAAGCCATCGCCGGAGAAGCACCGATTACTCGTGCGCATTTCGCAAAATGGCTGGTTGAACAGGGTTTTGCGAAGAACATGCAGCAGGTGTTCAAAAAGTTTCTCACCCGCGATAATCCCGGGTATGTACCACCAAGTTGGTGCTCGATGACCGATGCCGTTGAAGCAATACACGCCGCTGGTGGCCAAGCGGTATTAGCGCATCCTGGACGATATGACTTGACGACCAAGTGGCTCAAGCGCTTAATAACGGCGTTTGTAGAAGCGGGTGGTGACGCTATGGAAGTGGCACAGCCACAACAAGCGCCACAAGAAAGACGTAATTTAGCCGATTATGCCATACAATACAATCTATTAGCTTCTCAAGGCAGTGACTTTCATTACCCCTCACCTTGGATGGAACTGGGGCGAAATCTTTGGTTGCCTTCTGGCGTCGATCCTGTCTGGAAAGATTGGGGTTTAAGCCCCGTAGATAGACTCAATAATGAGGAATTACAATGAGCCAGTTTTTTTACGTTCATCCAGAAAACCCGCAGACTCGCTTGATTACTCAAGCGGTTGCCATTATCCGCAATGGCGGAGTTGTTGTGTACCCAACGGATTCTGGTTATGCACTAGGCTGCCAACTAGAAAATAAACAAGCATTAGAGCGTATTTGCCAAATTCGCCGCCTTGATGATAAGCATAATTTTACCTTGCTGTGCCGTGATTTGTCAGAGCTCTCTTTTTATGCGCGTGTGGATAATACCGCTTTTCGCTTACTAAAGAATAATACACCTGGCCCTTATACGTTTATTTTCAAAGGGACCAAAGAAGTGCCACGTCGGTTGATGAATGCGAAGCGTAAGACGATCGGTATCCGCGTGCCTAATAACCGTATTGCACTTGATTTACTTGAAGCGTTAGGTGAACCGCTAATGTCCACTTCACTTATTTTGCCCGGCAACACCCATACAGAATCGGATCCAGAAGAGATTCGGGATCGCCTTGAGCACGCCGTGGATGTCATTTTAAACGGGGGTTATTTAGGTGAACAGCCGACGACAGTGATTGATTTCAGTGAAGATGAGATGGTGGTTGCTCGCGTGGGAACGGGCGATCCAACACCTTTTGAATAGCTTTTGAGTAGGCCATCAAAACGAGTGCTTTTTGGCGTAGAATTTGAGATACTATGCGGCCGCGATTTTGGGGTCGCATTTTTTCATTCGACGTCTGTGAAGACGACACATAGGTAGATAAATGAGCGAAAAGTTACAAAAAGTTTTAGCACGAGCTGGTCATGGTTCTCGTCGTGAGTTAGAAGCTTTGATTAGAGCAGGACGTGTCAGTGTTAATGGCAAGGTAGCTATGTTGGGCGAGCGTCTAGAAGATGATAACGCGGTTGTGCGTATTGATGGACATGCTGTTTCCGTTAAAGCGCCAGAAGAGGTTATTTGTCGAGTGCTTGCTTACTACAAACCGGAAGGTGAGCTTTGTACCCGTCATGATCCAGAAGGTCGTCGGACGGTATTTGATCGTCTACCTAAAATTCGTGGTTCGCGTTGGATTTCAGTTGGCCGCTTAGATGCCAACACCTCAGGCTTACTTCTCTTTACTACCGATGGTGAATTGGCTAATCGCCTTATGCACCCAAGCCGTCAAGTAGAACGCGAATATTTAGTGCGTGTTTTTGGCGAAGTGAACGAACAGAAAGTGCGTAACCTCGTTAAAGGGGTTGAGCTAGAAGATGGCTTGGCACGCTTTGAAGATATCGTTTACGCTGGTGGTGAAGGTATGAACCATACTTTCTACGTCGCGATTAACGAAGGCCGTAACCGTGAAGTTCGTCGCCTTTGGGAATCTCAAGATACCACAGTGAGCCGTTTGAAACGCGTTCGTTATGGCGAGATCTATTTGGACAAAAAACTGCCACGCGGCGGTTGGATGGAACTGGATCTGAAAGATGTAAACTATTTACGTGAATTGGTTGAACTGCGTCCTGAAAAAGAGACGATGCTAGATTTGAGCAAAGACAACACTTCACGTACTCGTGAGCGTGCGCGTAGCCAAAAAATTCGCCGTGCCGTTAAGCGACATGAAGAGCGCGTAACGACGACGGGCAAGCCTAAAAGTCGTACGACCAATGGTACAACGACGAATGGTAAAAAAACTAACGGTACGACAACCAATGGCACAACTACTGGCCGTCGCAAGCCTGCTTCAAGTACCCGTAACAGTGGTGCCGATGGTAGCCGCGGCACTGGTCGGCCTCAAACTGGCAAAGCGA
>NZ_CAWPDB010000149.1:0-69337 GCF_963886625.1 Vibrio sp. V23_P3S9T160 | reverse complement strand
GCTATAGGATGAGTAAATTTATAATGGAAAATAAATAGAAATTTAAAAACTCATTAAATATTAAAGATTCCCGATAAAAAGACCTCGATATTATTAATCGAGGTCGACAGTCAATAGAAGGTGAAGAGGTTGGTTTAAAACAATTTACTCGACCAACCCAGTTTCTTTCTTAGCACGTGATAGTAGCTGTAATCTTTAGGATGAATGAGCTTTAGAATATTTGGGCTTTGGTAAATATGCACTTCATCACCGGGGGAAACCGGTAGGGATACTTGTCCATCGCAGCTAACTTCCTGTGTTCCGCGATTATCAGGCGAAACCAGCAGTTTTATCTGGCGGTTGCCATCCACAACTAGGGGGCGGCTTGAAAGGGTATGCGGGAACATGGGGACCAATGTAATGGCGTTTAAACTGGGGGATAAAATCGGCCCGCCGCCAGAAAGTGAATAAGCGGTAGAGCCCGTTGGGGTAGAAACGATAAGGCCATCAGAGCGTTGAGAAAAAGCGAAGCTATTATCTATATAGACTTCAAATTCAATCATATGTGCAATTTTGCCGGGGTGTAATACGGCTTCATTAAGCGCTGCATTATGACTTTTGACTTGCCCGTGACGATGAATTTCTGTTTCCAGTAAGAAGCGTTGCTCTTCTAAATATTCGCCATTGAGTACTGCAAGTAGCCTTGGTTGAAAATCTTCTGGGTTGAGATCGGTCAAAAATCCTAAATTGCCACGATTCACCCCAATCACGGAAATGTCGAAGCGTGATAATACGCGTGCGGCACCGAGCATATTGCCATCGCCCCCAACCACAACCGCAAGGTCTGCTTTTTTGCCGATTTCAAGCAGGCTAGCGAAATGTTCCGCAGGTACACCTTCCAATATTTCGCTGAGACGATCATCAATAAAGACCGGATATCCCATTGAAGTTAGCCATTGGTAAAGCTCTTTATGTGTCTGAATGGCTTGTTGATCTCTTGGTTTTCCAATGATAGCGATCACTTCAAATGGTTTTTTCATAAATTTTCCAAACTAATTAGGCTTGAATCAGGATTGTTCATCCCCATAATAAGGGCAAGTTATGCCTTTGTGCGAATTTTTGTGTGCTTAACTTTTTGAACTGTGGAGGTTAAGCGCAAAATAGTTGGATTCTGGAGATATCATGAACAACGAAGAAAACAAAATCAAAGAAGAAGAACTACAGCAAGAAGTAGTGGGTCAAGAAGCTGAAGTCGTTGGTACTGACGCGGATATCGATTGGAACGAACAAGTTGAAGTCGATGAGAAAGAGTCCCAAATTGCGCAATTAGAAGCGGCGCTACTGTCGAGCGAAGCAAAAATTCAAGAGCAAAAAGACTCGGTGCTAAGAGCGAAAGCGGAAGTTGAAAATATGCGCCGCCGTTCAGAGCAAGAGATCGATAAAGCGCGTAAATATGCGTTGAGCCGTTTTGCTGAAGAGTTGTTGCCAGTGTTAGACAACCTAGAGCGCACGATTCAAGCTGCTGACGCTGAGAACGAAGTGGTGAAACCGCTGGTGGAAGGTGTGGAACTGACACACAAAACTTTCATTGGCGTAGTTGAAAAGTTTGGCTTGAAAGAGATTAATCCTGAAGGCGAAACATTCAACCCAGAATTGCACCAAGCAATGTCAATTCAAGAGAGCCCAGATCATGAACCTAATACTGTGATGTTTGTGATGCAAAAGGGCTATGAGTTGAATGGCCGAGTGATTCGCCCTGCGATGGTCATGGTATCAAAGTAAAGAGTTGCGAAATAAGCCAAATGCTTTATTGGCGTTAATTTATTCAGTGCCAAAGAGAGGTGTACGTCGCCTCTCTTTTTTATGTCGAAATCGATTAATGTCGAGATAGAAACCTTCATTAAGTGATTTCGGGATTGAAAAAGTCGTTATTTACGCTGTTTAGTCGAAATATCATAACTTTTTTCAATTTTGCCCTTGAAAAGGTGCTGAGTGACCTTATTTATTGGGCATACGAGAAACGAACATCCTTGTTTAGTTTGTGAGTAAGGGTTGAAACCCTGTTCTCCCTCCCCCACATAGGGGGTAGCATAAAACAAAAATAGAATTTATTTGGAGATAGCCTGATGGGTAAAATCATTGGTATTGACTTAGGTACTACTAACTCTTGTGTTGCTGTTTTAGATGGCGACAAACCTCGCGTTATTGAAAACGCTGAAGGTGAACGTACAACTGCATCGGTAATTGCATATACAGATGGTGAGACGCTAGTAGGTCAGCCTGCAAAACGTCAAGCGGTAACAAACCCAACCAATACGCTATTTGCAATTAAGCGTTTGATCGGTCGTCGTTTTGAAGACGAAGAAGTTCAACGTGATATTGAAATCATGCCTTACAAAATCGTGAAGGCTGATAATGGCGATGCTTGGGTTGAAGCAAGAGGCCAAAAAATGGCCGCTCCTCAAGTTTCAGCTGAAGTTCTGAAGAAAATGAAGAAAACAGCTGAAGATTTTCTTGGTGAGCCAGTTACTGGTGCCGTTATTACGGTTCCTGCATACTTTAACGATGCACAACGTCAAGCAACGAAAGATGCAGGTCGTATTGCAGGTCTTGAAGTAAAACGTATCATCAACGAACCAACAGCGGCTGCACTTGCTTATGGTTTGGACAAACAAGGTGGCGATCGCGTTATCGCGGTATACGACCTTGGTGGTGGTACATTTGATATTTCAATTATCGAGATCGATGAAGTTGAAGGCGAGAAAACATTCGAAGTTCTAGCAACTAACGGTGACACACACCTTGGTGGTGAAGACTTTGATAACCGCATGATCAACTATCTCGTTGATGAGTTCAAAAAAGAGCAAGGCATCAACCTAAAAACTGATCCACTTGCGATGCAGCGTCTGAAAGAAGCCGCAGAAAAAGCGAAGATTGAGTTGTCATCAGCGCAACAAACAGATGTGAACTTGCCTTACATCACCGCTGATGCCGCAGGTCCTAAGCACATGAACGTGAAAGTGACACGTGCGAAACTAGAATCTCTAGTGGAAGACCTTGTTCAGCGTTCGCTTGAGCCACTGAAAGTGGCGCTGGCTGATGCAGACTTGTCTGTCGGCGACATTACTGACGTTATCCTTGTAGGTGGTCAGACTCGTATGCCTATGGTTCAGAAGAAAGTGGCTGAATTCTTTGGCAAAGAAGCGCGTAAAGATGTTAACCCAGATGAAGCGGTTGCTGTTGGTGCGGCCATTCAAGGTGGTGTGCTTGCGGGTGAAGTAAAAGACGTACTGCTACTTGACGTAACGCCTCTGTCTCTCGGTATCGAGACAATGGGTGGCGTGATGACTAAGCTGGTTGAGAAAAACACAACGATTCCAACTAAAGCGAATCAAGTATTCTCTACCGCTGAAGACAACCAAAACGCAGTAACGATCCATGTTCTACAAGGTGAGCGTAAGCAAGCCATGTACAACAAATCGCTAGGTCAATTTAACCTAGAAGGTATTCAAGCTGCACCACGTGGCATGCCACAAATTGAAGTTGTGTTTGACTTGGATGCGGATGGTATCTTGCACGTGTCTGCGAAAGATAAACAAACAGGCAAAGAGCAGAAGATCACTATCCAAGCGTCTGGCGGTTTGAGCGATGCTGAAATCGAGAAAATGGTCCAAGAAGCTGAAGCAAACAAAGAAGCGGACAAAAAGTTCGAAGAGTTAGCGACAGCACGTAACCAAGCGGACCAAATGATTCACGGTACTCGTAAGCAAATTGAAGAAGCGGGTGATGCTCTTCCTGCTGACGATAAAGTGAAGATTGAAGCGGCCATTACTGAGCTTGAAGAAGCGAAGAAAGGTGAAGACAAAGAAGCGATCGACGCTAAAGTTCAAGCGCTTATGGCTGCTGCTCAAAAACTGATGGAGATCGCTCAGCAAAAAGCTCAAGCACAACAAGCGGGTGAAGGCCAACAACAGTCTGCAGAAGACGATGTCGTTGACGCTGAGTTTGAAGAAGTCAAAGAAGACAAAAAGTAATTGATTGAGTTCCCTCCTTTTAAACGGGGAGGGCTAGGGTTGGGTGGCTCGCGAGTTTAACCCACCCTAACTTCTCTAAGAGAAGAATGAAATCAACGGTATGATGCGGGCGTTTGGGGTAACTCTTACGCCCGTATGTCTGTAATTAATGAAAACTCATTGGTGTCCATCTAACTAACAGTGTCTTTTTAGTTTGAATTCACTAGAATCTAGAACCATTAGTTAGGTCGATATAAACACCAAGCGGCAGCGTGTCGTTTGCGGTAACAAATTGGTGACGAAGAAGATGTCAAAACGTGATTTTTACGAAGTATTAGGCGTAGGCCGAGATGCCTCTGAGCGCGATATTAAAAAGGCGTATAAGCGCCTAGCAATGAAGTTTCACCCTGATAGAAACCAAGGGGATGACAGCGCTTCGGACAAGTTTAAAGAAGTAAAAGAAGCGTATGAAATTTTAACCGATTCGCAAAAGAAAGCGGCTTATGATCAGTACGGTCATGCTGCTTTTGAACAAGGCGGAATGGGCGGTGGCGGCTTTGGTGGCGGCAGTGCTGATTTTGGCGATATCTTCGGTGATGTCTTTGGTGACATTTTCGGTGGTGGTCGCCGGGGCGGTGGTCAAGCGCGTGCACAACGTGGTGCTGACTTGCGTTACAACATGGAACTGTCTTTAGAAGAGGCCGTTCGTGGTTGTTCGAAAGAGATTGAAGTGCCAACACTGGTCCATTGTGATTCTTGTGAAGGTACTGGCGCGAAGAAAGGCTCGTCTGCGCAAACGTGTGGAACCTGTCATGGTCACGGCCAAGTACAGATGCGCCAAGGATTTTTTGCTGTACAGCAAACCTGTCCGACTTGCCATGGTAAAGGTAAGATCATTAAAGACCCATGTAACGTGTGTCACGGACAGGGGCGTAAGCAAAAAACCAAAACGCTTAATGTTAAAATTCCAGCCGGTGTGGATACGGGCGATCGCATTCGTTTATCTGGCGAAGGTGAAGCGGGAGAAATGGGCGCTCCAGCGGGGGATTTGTATGTACAAGTTCACGTCAAAGAGCACCACATTTTTGAACGCGATGGTAACAACTTATACTGTGAAGTCCCTGTAAGTTTTGCTATGGCTGCACTTGGCGGTGAAGTTGAAGTTCCAACACTCGATGGTCGTGTAAACTTGAAAGTGCCAGAAGAGACGCAAACAGGGCGCATGTTCCGTATGCGTGGTAAAGGTGTGAAAGGCGTACGCGGTGGGGCGATCGGTGATTTGGTTGTCAAACTCGTAGTTGAAACACCAGTGAAACTGAGCGCGCGTCAAAAAGAACTATTACGTGAATTTGAAGAAACTTGCGGTGGTGAAGCGGCAAATAAGCATAAGCCTAAATCGGAAGGTTTCTTTAATGGCGTGAAAAAGTTCTTCGATGATTTAACCAGCTAATTCACTGTTGAATTATTATCTATCCAATAAGGCCTGCAATGCAGGCCTTATTCGTTCCAGATACAGGATGACTTTGTCCTCCCCTCACAAACGGAACATTTGTAGTGTTCTATTTCCAACATGCGCTTGGGGCTGATTCGTTGGTTGATTTCAATGTCATGACCTTATCGCTGGTTAGACATTCATCCTTGTCTTGGCCTCTGGTGCTCTGCGCCGTCGCGGTGATGGTGTAGCTACTGGTTGCGGAGCTGGCGACTGAAAACTGATAGCGTTCAGCATCGCTTTCACAGATGACGCAATTTCCCCCTGAAATGATCCCACTCCAGTCATAACCCTTATCGTAGTGATGCTCCAGTTCCAGTTGAATTCTCCCCATATCGGCGAGTGCGGTGGTTCGGTGCCCTTTTAAAACGTGCTTGGTATAACTTGGATAAGCGATTGCAGACAGTACGCCAATAATCACAACCGCAATCAATAATTCGATCAATGTCATCCCGAACGACCGCCGGTTGTGGTTGTTGCATTTAGAATTTCGAATCATCACGTGGAGTTCCTTGTTGATTTACCCGCTATTTTTATTAGGTGATAGCATTCGCGCAAGGTGAATTTTGTTTCATATTTTAATTACATAGGAATTTGGGAAATGGCTCGCGGGTTTACTTTACTTGAGCTGCTTATCACGGTTTCCGTTTTGTCTATTTTACTCACGATAGCGGCTCCCAATTTCAAACAAGTCAGTGATACGCAAAAGATGCAACGTTTAGCGGGTGAGATTAATGGCTTGATGATGAGCGCCCGTTCGGAAGCAGTAATGAGAAAGCAGCCGCTATGGGCGCATATTGTCATGTCGGGTTCGGTTAATAGCCAAGGTGAATGGCAAATCGTGCTGACTAATTCAGGAACCTATCCCGGGGGGCAAGTGATTTCATCGCTATCGGGGCAACCTTATCGCAATATTGAATTGGGGGTGAATTACCCGTCAAATCAGATCCATTTTGAAGCCATTAATGGCCGAGCTGTAAATGGGAGCCTTGATTTTTCAACACACCAAGGTGCACTCAAATTCACGACCTATAGACCTTCAGGACGAATGCGCCTATGTGGTAATGGAGGAGACTATTTTGGTTTTAAGCAGTGCAGCTAACATACCGAGAGCAAAAAAGCATACCTATAAAGCTCATATCGCTGAAACCAAGCAGATGGGGGCAACGTTAATTGAGTTCATGGTGGCATCCATGCTTGGCTTGATTGCGATAGCCATTATCGGCTCCGTATTCATTACTGGGCAGAAGGTAGCGACCGAAAGAGGCAAGGAGCTACTGCTACTGCAACAAGTGACGGGCGCGCTGCAATACCTCAAACAAGATATTCAACGTGCAGGTTATGATGGCGGTCATGGTAACTCACTCACGTTACTGGATAGCGATGATATCGTTTTTGTTTCGGCCGACCAATCAACGCTCGCGTATGCCTACCTTGATGATACGGGGGCAACGAAACAGATCAGAAATGTTGGGTTTGTCATGACTTCTGGCGCGTTGGGTGTCTGTGACAGGCCGACGTCTGTGATTTCAGGGGCCAAAACCGTTTCCCAAGCGACGGCTGGTTGCTCTGCTATTTTTGATATTAACCAGATTAATGTGACTCATTTTCAAGCCCAGCGAGCATCATTAGCGGCGAATGGTGTGAGCTCAGCCTACATGACGATCTCTATGGCAGCAGAGTTGGTGGGGGATAGCCGTGTATCAACATCATTTGGAGTGGCAATAAAACAAAGGAATTGGCAGTAATGAAGCAAGCTCAGCAAGGCGCTGTAACGTTATTGATCACCACGCTTTTGTTGGTGCTCGCTTTAGTGGTGGCATTAGGCTCCTACCGTTCGCTCTTTTTTCAGATCAAACGAGCACAAAATGAGGTGCAAGCGAGGCAACAGCATTGGCGAGCAGAAGGGGGGCTTGAGTGTGGTTATAGCCATATTATGAACAATAAAAATAGTTCAATTCCCAACAACCTCAATACCTTGTGTGTCGATTTAGAGTTAACGTACCTCTCTGCAGACCCTACTAACGCCAGTACACTTATGTCCCAGTATCAAATGACGACGTTGAAAAAGAACATTCTGTTTCAACGTGGGAGAAGTCCAGGAGCCATTCGTTCTACTTCAGACTTAATAGTGTTTGGCTCTACACTTATTTCTCCACCAGATCCCGGGCCCAAAAATAGTGATGGGAAATATGAATGCGCGGCTATCGCCGTTGCTAAATATGTTATTGCTACGGCGGGAGTGACAAATAATGGTGTTGGGAGTGCTATTCAAAAACCAAGCGCTGTTTTTGACAATAGTGCCGATTGCGCGCCGACGCATAAAACGAACAGTAGTTCACAAAGCGGTATTTGGAAAAATAGTCGCGGTCTTTATGAAGCAGTCGATGTCAAAAATGATATTTACCGAGATGAAACGCTAAACCCATTTAAAGATCTCTTTGGTTACGAACGGGGAGAATGGGAAAAAGCACGCGACGATACTGAATTTAAGTTCTTGAGTTACACAATGACTAGTGGTGATGTTGATTGTGTTTCGAAATTTAAAGGTGCTTTGGTTCTTGGTCAGCCGAATCAAGTATGGATTGATGGCAGTTGTCAACTGAACCAAGCATCGATTGATACAATGTCAACCATACAAAATGCTCATCCTGGGACTTACCTTTTTTTGCTGGTGCATAATGGCGTGTTAGGGATTCGAGGGAGTGGCAGCATTCAAGGGGGGCTCTTTCATTTTAACAGTGGATTTGCCGCTGATACGGCAAATTGGAATGGATTTGATACTGAACTCATCGCGGATCTCAATGCTAATTTTGATGCACCGATAAAAACATTGTACGGCAGCGCTACCACCTTGACGCCAAAGCACGCTACCTACTTACAGTCGGGATCTTTTCAATTTACCGGAGGAATGGCCTTTGATACCCAAGGTCAGATCGCACTATTTTATAACTCGCTACGTTTGCAATATAACAGTGATATTGAAAACAGCTTTTCCTTTTCGGTTCCACCTAGATGGCAAAAAGGTTCATGGAATGATCTCTAAACAACAAGGATTTAGCCTAATAGAAGTAATGATATCGTTTGTTCTAATTGGTGTTGGGGCACTGGGTTTGGTCAAATTACAAGTGTTGGTTGAACAAAAGGCGGATTTTGCCGTTCATAGTATCGAAGCACTACATTTGGCCGAACAAAAGTTGGAATGGTTTCGTAGCCGTGGCGCTTCTGCCGCGATTTCTACTCTCACGCCAGCGAATTTTGATAGTGATATTGTCAACGGACAAGATCACTCACATCCCTTTTATACACTCAGTTGGTCAGTACCAACGGTCTCTTTATCGGGCTCACTGAAAACCATTTATATTGAGTCCTATTGGCATGATCGTCAGGGAAATAAGCAGTCGGTTGAGCTGAAAACCATGATTTCGCAGTTCAGTGAGTTTGATTAGCGTCTCGATGCTTATACAAAAATGAAATATTTGATTTTGCAAATTGGTTACTGATTTGTAGGAAAAAAGAGCATAAGAATGTGTTTGGATTGTTGTGGTGGAATGCTATTTTTGCAAAATATGTCCCCGTTTTTGTAAAAAACTGTAGAAGCTTGTGCTTTGGTTGAGGCTTTTTTATAGAATAACCGACGATTAATAGGTCGGCTAAATAAATTGATATAGGCCTACAGCAGCAACATCACATATGGAGTTACGAATGAGTAACCAAGTCGTAAAACAAGCACCATTTCCGAAGCCGAGCGGTATGGATCGCTTTTTAAATTTTATTGAACGTGCAGGAAATAAAATTCCTGACCCTGCGATTTTGTTCTTCTGGGCATTGATTATTGTTTGGGTTTCATCGGCACTGTTATCGAATGTGACATTTGATTTGACCAACCCTCGAACGGGTGAAGCATTGCAGGTGAATAACCTACTGACAGGTAAAGCGCTCGCGAGTTTTCTAGCCAATATGGTGACCACATTCACCAGTTTTGCGCCGCTAGGTATCGTGCTGGTTGCCATGCTCGGTGTGGGAGTGGCTGATTCTTCAGGGTTTATCACTACAGGCCTTAAGAAAATGCTAAATTTCACGCCAGCGAAACTACTAACACCGATGCTGATTTTGGTGGCGATAGTGTCGCATACGGCTGCTGATGCTGGTTATGTATTGGTTATTCCTCTGGGTGGGATTATTTTCCATGCGGCAGGGCGTCATCCACTGGCCGGTATTGCAGCCGCATTTGCTGGTGTTTCTGGTGGCTTTTCAGCGAACTTTATTCCTTCTGGTATTGATCCTTTGCTCGCTGGTTTTACACAAACCGCCGCACAAATTTTGGATCCTCAATACATAGTGAATCCGCTGGCGAACATTTTCTTCACGGGTTTATCTTCGGTGATCATCGTCGCGATTGGTTGGTATGTTACTGAGAAAATTATTGAACCTCGTCTAGCGAATATGCCTGTCGATGAAGATACGGAAATAGCGCCTGATCTAGGAACATTCAGCGCAACGGAATCGAGGGCATTTCGTTTTGCTGGCTGGGCAATGGTGGTAGGTATTGCATTACTAGTAGCGGCTTTGATCCCAGAAAACTCAGCACTGCGTTCGCCTGATGGTGAGCTAACGGCCTTTTCTGCTCCAGTGATGAAGTCGATCGTTCCTTTGATTTTTATCTTGTTTATTATTCCGGGAATTGTGTATGGCCGAGTGGCTGGCACCTTTAAAAACAGTAATGACGTGATAAAAGCGATGTCTGGCACCATGGCTACGATGGGCGCATACATAGTGATGTCGTTCTTCTGTGCTCAGTTCCTATCAGCGTTTGGTCAATCTAATATTGGTACTATGTTGGCATTGTATGGCGCCGAAGGCCTAAAAGCGATGGACTTACCCGGCCAAGCAACGATTGTGGGGATGATTTTACTCACGGCTAGCGTTAATTTGCTGGTGGGTTCGGCCTCGGCAAAATGGGCATTGATTGGTCCAATTCTGGTACCTATGCTGATGGCGGTAGGGATTTCTCCCGAGCTATCGCAAGCGGCTTACCGTGTGGGCGATTCGGTTTCTAACATTATTTCTCCACTGATGGTCTTCTTCCCATTAGTCGTGGTGTATTGCCAACGTTATGTAAAATCGACGGGCATTGGCACCTTGGCTTCAATGATGATGCCTTTCTCCATTGCGATGCTGATTGGTTGGACGCTGTTCCTGCTCGCTTACTGGGCTTTTGGTATTCCGCTAGGGGTGCAAGCGCCTTACACATACAGCTTGTAGCGTTAACGTTATTTATCGAGTCTGAATTTAAAGCCCGCGAGTGTATCGCGGGCTTTTTCAATCTTATTTGTGCAGATGTTGCGCGTGAAATGCTAAGTGATCATCAATGAAACTTTGAATGAAAAAATAACTGTGATCATAACCTTTATGCATTCTTAACGAGAGTTGGCTATTGCTCGCTTGTGCAGCGGCGAGTAAGCGTTCAGGTTTAAGCTGTTGGTGTAAAAACGGGTCTTCCTCTCCTTGGTCAACCAAAATGGGTAAGGATGATGAGTGAGTAGTGAGCAATTCAACCGCATCGTATTGCTTCCAATCTTGCAGGTTATTACCAAGGTAGTGGCGAAATGCTTTTTGCCCCCAAGGGCAGTGTATTGGGTTGCTTATCGGGCTAAATGCTGAAATTGAGCGATAGCGTTGAGGGTTTTTCAATCCGATGGTTAACGCACCATGGCCACCCATACTGTGTCCTGCAATCGCTCGCTGTTGGTTTACGGGAAAATGTTGTTCTATTAAGGCTGGAAGTTCTTGCACAATGTAGCTGTACATTTGGTAGTGCTTATCCCAAGGCGCTTGAGTTGCGTTGAGGTAAAATCCTGCGCCAAGGCCAAAATCATACGCTCCTTGCGGGTCGTCAGGAACACCTTCACCTCTTGGGCTGGTATCGGCGGCAACAATCGCGATACCGAGCTTAGCCGCGCTTTGAAATGCGCCAGCTTTTTGCATGAAATTTTCATCGCTGCATGTTAAGCCGGATAACCAATACAACACCGGAACCGATTGGTAGGCCGCTTGAGGTGGAAGATAAATAGCAAAACGCATACTGCACCCTAGTACTTGTGATGAGTGCGTGTACTGTTTATGCCAGCCTTCAAATACTTTGGCTTGGCTAATGTTTTCAATGTGCATAGCAAGTTTCCCCACCCAGCCCTTTAAGAAAAAAGGGCTGGTTATTAAAGCTTATTGGTCAAAATGAATCACAGAACGAATACTTTCACCTTTATGCATTAAATCAAAGGCTTGGTTTATATCCTCTAAACCCATGGTATGGGTAATAAACTCTTGCAAACCAAATTCGCCAGCCAGATAGCGCTCGACAATGTGTGGCAGTTCCGAGCGGCCTTTTACGCCGCCAAATGCACTACCACGCCATACTCGGCCCGTCACTAATTGGAAAGGGCGAGTTGATATTTCTTGGCCCGCGCCAGCCACACCAATAATGACCGATTCTCCCCAGCCTTTATGACAGCATTCCAATGCTTGGCGCATCACATTGACGTTACCGATGCACTCAAAAGAAAAATCAACACCGCCATCAGTCATCTCAATAATCACTTCTTGGATTGGCTTAGTCAGAGTTTTCGGGTTCAGGCAGTCCGTTGCACCAAGCTGAGTAGCAAGCTCAAACTTACTCTCATTGATATCAATGCCAATAATACGGCTGGCACCGGCCATTTTTGCGCCAATAATGGCGGAAAGCCCGATGCCGCCTAGGCCAAAGATGGCCACAGTATCACCTTGTTTAACTTTGGCCGTATTGAGCACCGCGCCCATGCCCGTTGTGACACCACAACCGAGCAAGCAGACCTCTTCTAATGGAGCCGCTTTATTGACCTTAGCCAAGGAAATTTCTGGCAATACTGTATACTCAGAAAAGGTGGAGCAACCCATATAATGGAAAATGGGTTGGCCGTCTTTATAGAAACGTGTAGTGCCATCAGGCATTAATCCTTTTCCTTGCGTTTCACGTACTGCTTGGCACAGGTTGGTTTTACCTGATTTACAGAATTTGCATTCACCACACTCTGCGGTGTACAAGGGAATGACATGATCTCCTACCTCGACGCTGGTTACCCCTTCACCAATCCTCTCAACGATACCGCCGCCTTCGTGGCCGAGGATAACCGGAAAAATCCCTTCAGGGTCCTCACCAGATAGCGTAAAGGCATCGGTATGACAAACGCCGCTCGCAATAATACGCACCAACACTTCGCCTTTTTGGGGCAACATAACGTCAACCTCCTCGACTTTTAGTGGTTGATTTGGCCCCCACGCAATCGCCGCGCGAGATTTAATGAATTGATGTGATGACATAAGATTTTCCTTTGCACATTACTTGAAGTTTCAAGTGAGTTGGGGAGATTGACAGTATATTCCCTTCTTGAAATTTGATAATCGGTCTAAAATAAGAATCACTTTTACTTATCAGTAATAATTAAGATGGCGAGTTGGGAAGGCATTCATGAATTTGTTGCGGTGGCTGAAACTGGAAGTTTTACCGCAGCAGCGCACAAACTATCGACATCAGTAGCGAATGTCAGCCGACGTATTGCGCTATTAGAAGAGCGCTTGGCGGTAAAGTTGTTGCAACGTACCACGCGGCGAGTCTCCCTGACCGAAGCGGGTCAACTCTATTATCATCAGTGTCGGCAATTGGTTGAAGGCTTAGCGCAGGCTGATCTTGCTGTCACGCAGATGCAGCAAACGCCGTCAGGTTTACTGAAAGTGACCGCTCCGGTGACTTATGGTGAGCAGAAAGTCGCGCCTTTGCTGCATGAGTTTTTACAGTTACATCCTCAATTGGAGTTGGAACTGATACTCACTAACCAAAAATTGGATCTGATTGCGGAAGGAATTGATGTCGCCGTACGATTAGGGCAGTTAGATGATTCGAGTTTTATTGGCAAAAAGTTATCCAACCGACAACTGTTTGTCTGCGCTAGCTCTGACTATTTGGTGAAATATGGCACCCCCTATTCATTGTCAGAGTTGGTTCATCACCAATGTTTACAAGGCACTATGAACTATTGGCGATTTAAGGATCAGCAACGCTCTCGTGAAATCGGTGTTAAAGGAAAAATTAAATGCAACAGCGGTGTGGCGTTATTGAATGCCGCGTTGCAAGGGATTGGAATCGTACAATTGCCCGACTATTATGTAGAGCCGTATTTGCTCTCGGGTGAGTTGCAAGAAGTGTTACATCAGTACCGAGATGATCGTGAAGGTGTATGGGCCTTATACCCACAAAATCGCCATTTGTCCTCAAAAGTTAGGCTGCTGGTGGATTTTCTGGCAGAACGGCTATCGTCCGCTAACGGCAAAGGCTAGTGAAAGAGAAAATAGGATATATGAATACACAGTTTACCGTTCAAGATCAAAAGTTTATGCGCCGAGCCATCGCGCTTGCCAATCTTGCAGAACAAGCAGGTGAAGTGCCTGTGGGCGCTGTGCTTGTTAAAGATGGCGAAATCATTGCTGAAGGTTGGAATGCCTCTATTGGTCAACATGATGCGACAGCGCACGCTGAAATTCAGGCTTTGCGTCAAGCAGGTCAACGGTTACAAAATTATCGTTTGCTTGATACTACCTTATACGTCACTTTGGAGCCCTGTCCAATGTGCGCAGGCGCACTGCTGCATAGCCGAGTCAAAAGGATTGTCTTTGGCGCTCCAGATCTCAAAGCTGGGGCGGCCGGTACGGTGCTGAATTTATTTGAAAGCCAAGCCTCCTATCATTACGCGACGGTCGATAAAGGATTGTTAGAAGAGGAGTGTCGGGAGCAACTGCAATCTTTTTTTAGACGAAGACGCGCAGAGATACAGGCGGAAAAACAGCGGAATAAGCAACAGAGTGATGGGCTTTAGCAAACATCCACTTTGAGTAGATGTTTGCCGCTGAAGGTTAAGCAGAGATTAATTGCATAAATGCACGGTTACGCCAGATAATTTTCTTTTTATTATTGGATAACATACGCTTACGACGGTTCGCTGCCACCGTTTTATTAAGGTGTTTTGATAGCTTTTTACGTTTAAGCATAAACAACCTCCTACTGCTGAGTTTTGACAATGATCCCTAATGGTTTAGGGTGCCTTATAACAATCTTAATCTGCCTTTATAGTGCAGGATTGTTACCATAATATGAAACTTAGGAAACGATCTTTTTCACGTTTTGATGTATGGGCTGCACACTTGGAAATCAAGTGTGCAATTTTCGTTCAATGTGGAAGATTTAGCTATTATTATGCTTATTGAGCTACGGGGTCGAGATACTGATTATCTTGCGCCTCATCGGCCGATTCCATAGCTTCCAACGCGGCCTCCTCCTCCTCAATACTGATCACAACCAAATCATCAGTACCTGAACTATTGTCTATCTGCTTTTGTTGATCAACATGGCCAATAATACTTTGATAATAGCGACGAATATTTTCAACGTAGGCCTTGGCTTCGTCACCTCGCGCGTAGCCATATCGAGTCTGGCTGAAGTATTTCTTTTGTCTCAGTTGAGGGAGGCGTTCTTTGACTTCAGTCCATGAATCAGGGTTGGCACCTTGTTGCTTGGTTAAGCGTCTTGCATCCATCATATGCCCATAGCCGACGTTATAGGAAGCGAGAGCAAACCAAATTTTCTCATGTTCTGGGATGGAGTCTGGTATACGCTGTACCATCCGACGTAGGTATTCGACACCACCACGGATCGATTGTTCCGGATCGAGTCGATTGGTTACACCAACACTTTTAGCCGTTGGGAGGGTTAGCATCATCATGCCGCGCACTCCCGTGGGAGATTTAGCCAAGGGATTCCAGTGGGATTCTTGATAAGCTAAGGCGGCAATCAATCGCCAATCAAATTCGTCAGAATATTGTTGGAAAAGAGGCGACCATTTGGGGAGGCGCACATCGAGAGCTCTAATAAAGGCGCGCGTATCGACATAATCAAATGTACCGACGTGACCAATATATTTCTCTTCCAAGGCTGCTAGTTGGCCAGATTGTTTAAGGTTGCCAAAAAACTCAATCATCAAGGCGTATAAGCTTTCATCTTCAGAGCGACGCATATACCAAGCGATGGGTTGATCTTCGGTTAACTCAAAGGCGACGGCTAAGTCAGGGTAGATTCGCTGCGACAGCGAGACTTCGACCGAATCAGCCATGGTAAACAGCAGTTCGCCATTCGAAACTTGTTTTAAAAGGTCGTTAACGTCGGCGTTATTATTCACATTGTACTGAAACTCTGGGTGGATCTGTTTGATGTCGCTGAGCGTATTTTCAAAGTGGGATTCATTCACGATAGCAAAAACGCTGTCACCTTCATGCCCAGCAATCAGCTCCGGTTGTTTTTCCAGTAATTGTTTTAAATTTCTTGGACGCCAGTTGCCTTTTTTATAGACCACTTGTTGGCTGACATAGTAATACGCTGGCCCTGTTCTGAACTCATTCAGATGTTGGTTGGACTGGCTTAATCCTGCTGCAATAACGTCGATTTCCCCATTTTTTAATGCAGGAAAGAGACTCGATAACCGATAAGCGGGTTTCATCTCCAATTTAACCCCAAGCTGATTGGCAAATTCACGCGCCAGCTCGTAGTCAAGCCCCGCGGGGCCATCAGGGCCAATGTAGTAGGAGAGTTGATTGTTCAACGTACCCACTCGCAATACGCCACGTTCACGAATATGGTCAAGCTCGCTTTTAGGATCTGAATCGATTTGGCAACCGACGACAAAAAGAGTGAGTAGGAAAATGGACAATGAGCGATGAAGCTGAATCAGATAATACTTTGGCATTTATGAGCGATCTCTTACATCAATTACTGCCTTTATATCAAAGGCGGCCATATTGGCAAAGTTTCAGATCAAAAACGGATGAAAAAGTGTCGGCGACCACGCTAATGTGGCTGTATTTCAAATTTGACAAAAAAAATGACGCAAACGGTTGCTTTTGGTGTTACGTCACAAAAAGAATTCCTTTATAATGCGTTCGAAATCACGAGGTGAAATTGGTATGTATTCAGTTTTCTTTTATTAACTTATTGTATTTTAATGATTTTGAATTCATTCCAATTACACCTCAACCCACTGTATAAGAGACCTAAGCACATGAGAATTTTGCGTGGCTCCCCAGCGCTTTCTGAGTTTCGTGTTAACAAACTCGTTGAACTTTGTCGTGAACAGCAACTGCCTGTATCGGGTATTTACGCGGAGTTCATGCATTTTGCTGATCTCTCTGCGGATTTAGACGCTCAATCCCTTGAAAAATTAGAGAAACTACTCACTTATGGCCCAACGATTCAAGAACATGAGCCACAAGGTCTTCTTTTACTGGTCACTCCTCGCCCTGGAACCATCTCGCCTTGGTCTTCCAAAGCGACGGATATTGCGCATAACTGTGGTTTGAATGAGGTGAAGCGCTTAGAGCGAGGCACGGCTTACTACATCGAATTAGATCGCGAACTTTCTCAACCGCAACTTGTTACGCTTTATTCCCTGTTGTACGACCGAATGATGGAAGTCGTGTTTAACGATTTCGAATCAGCAACCTCACTGTTTAAAGTCGCTGAGCCTGCTCCCGTAGCGTACGTCGACTTGCTGAATGGCGGCCGCTCAGCGCTTGAAAAAGCAAACGTTACCCTTGGGCTTGCATTGGCTGACGATGAAATTGATTATTTGTTCGAAAGCTTCGTCACTAAGCTTGAGCGTAATCCAACCGATATCGAATTAATGATGTTTGCTCAAGCAAACTCTGAGCATTGTCGCCATAAAATCTTCAATGCCGATTGGACTATTGATGGTGTTAAGCAAGATAAATCGCTGTTTAAGATGATAAAAAACACTTATGAAGTGACTCCTGATCACGTGCTGTCTGCCTATAAAGATAATGCCGCCGTTATGGTGGGTTCAGAAGTTGGGCGTTTTTTCCCTGATCCAGAGACACGCCAATATGGTTATCACCATGAAAAAGCACATATTTTAATGAAGGTGGAAACACACAACCACCCTACGGCAATTGCTCCTTGGCCGGGCGCTTCAACGGGTTCCGGTGGTGAAATTCGTGACGAAGGTGCAACGGGTATTGGTGGAAAACCTAAAGCCGGGTTAGTCGGTTTTACTACTTCAAACTTGCGTATTCCTAATTTTGTGCAGCCTTGGGAAACGGATTTTGGTAAACCAGGGCGCATTGTCACGGCACTCGATATTATGCTGGAAGGCCCGCTCGGTGGCGCGGCTTTTAACAACGAATTTGGTCGTCCCAACTTGTTAGGTTATTTCCGTACTTACGAAGAGAAAGTTAACTCTCACGCAGGTGAAGAAGTGCGTGGTTATCACAAACCAATCATGATTGCTGGTGGGATGGGGAATATCCGCGACGAGCATGTGCAGAAAAAAGAGATCCCTGTTGGCGCGAGCTTAATTGTACTCGGTGGTCCAGCAATGAACATTGGCCTTGGTGGGGGCGCCGCTTCTTCTATGGCATCTGGTCAATCTGCGGAAGATCTTGATTTTGCGTCGGTACAGCGTGAAAACCCAGAGATGGAACGTCGCTGCCAAGAGGTGATTGATCGCTGCTGGCAACTCGGTGAGGCGAATCCGATCGCCTTTATCCATGATGTGGGCGCTGGTGGTATTTCAAACGCATTGCCTGAGCTTGTTGATGATGGCGAACGTGGCGGTATTTTCCAGCTGCGTGATGTACCTAACGATGAGCCAGGAATGAGCCCGCTTGAAATTTGGTGTAATGAATCACAAGAGCGTTACGTGCTGGCTGTAGCGCCAGAAAACATGGCGCGCTTTGATGCCATTTGCCAACGTGAGCGCGCGCCTTATGCTGTTGTGGGCATTGCCACTGAAGAGCGTGAACTGAAATTGGAAGATTCACATTTCGACAATACGCCAATTGATATGCCGATGGACGTATTGCTTGGCAAAACACCTAAAATGTATCGTGATGTGAAGACGCTGAAAGTTAATAATCCAGCACTTGATCGCCGTGATATCGAATTGAACGAAGCGATTGATCGTATACTGCGTCTCCCTGCGGTTGCAGAAAAAACCTTCCTCATCACCATTGGTGACCGAACCGTCACTGGCTTGGTCGCTCGTGACCAAATGGTTGGTCCGTGGCAAGTGCCAGTAGCAAACTGCGCGGTTACTGCGGCAAGTTATGATACTTACCACGGCGAAGCGATGTCGATGGGTGAGCGCACGCCAGTTGCCTTGCTGGATTTTGGGGCATCGGCACGTTTAGCCGTGGGTGAAGCGATCACCAATATTGCCGCTACCCATATCGGTGATATCAAACACATTAAGTTGTCGGCGAACTGGATGTCACCAGCAGGTCACCCTGGTGAAGATGCTGGTTTGTATGAGGCAGTAAAAGCGGTCGGTGAAGAGCTTTGTCCTGCGCTCGGCCTGACTATCCCTGTGGGTAAAGATTCGATGTCGATGAAGACCAAATGGGATGAGAATGGCGAACAAAAAGAAGTGACCTCTCCGCTATCCTTGGTGATTACGGCATTTGCTCGTGTTGAAGATGTGCGTAACACCATTACGCCTCAGTTAAGAACCGATAAGGGCGAAACCTCACTGGTTTTGATTGATTTAGGTAATGGTAAGAATCGCTTGGGCGCAACGGCGTTAGCACAAGTTTACAAACAGTTGGGTGATAAACCCGCAGACGTAGATAATGCGGCGCAGCTTAAAGCCTTCTATGAAGCGATCCAAACCTTGGTCGCGAATCAGCAGATTATCGCCTATCACGATAAAGGTGACGGTGGTTTATTCGTTACTCTAGCTGAAATGGCCTTTGCTGGTCATTGTGGCGTGAAAGCCGATATCGCCGCGCTAGGTGATGATGCGTTGGCCGCGTTATTTAATGAAGAGCTGGGCGCAGTCATTCAAGTTCGTCACCACGATTTAGAGACGGTGATCTCGACGCTAACGGCGCATGGTTTACAAGCGTGTTCACACGTTATCGGTCGTGTTGACGCTTCTGATGAGCTAGCCATTACTGCTGGTGAACAACCTATTGTTGTGCGTAACCGCACCGAACTTCGCACCATTTGGGCTGAAACCACGCATAAGATGCAAGCGCTGCGCGATAACCCGCAGTGCGCGGACCAAGAGTTTGCAGCAAAACAAGATAACAGTGATAAAGGTCTTAACGTCAGTTTGAGCTTTGACGTGCAACAAGATGTTGCGGCACCGTATATTGCTAAAGGCGTGAAGCCAAAAATGGCTATTTTGCGCGAGCAAGGGGTTAACTCACACGTTGAAATGGCGGCAGCGTTTGATCGCGCAGGCTTTGAAACAACCGATATACACATGAGCGACATCTTAACGGGTCAAGCGGTGCTTGAAGAGTACCAAGGCCTCGTGGCATGTGGTGGGTTCTCTTATGGTGACGTATTGGGCGCGGGCGAAGGCTGGGCGAAATCAGTGCTGTTTAATGTACAAGCTCGTGAACAATTCCAAAGTTTCTTCCAACGTGAAGATACTTTCTCGCTAGGGGTATGTAACGGTTGTCAAATGCTGTCGAATTTGAAAGAGTTAATCCCCGGCGCTGATTTATGGCCGCGTTTTGTGCGCAATGAATCAGAGCGTTTTGAAGCGCGCTTTAGCTTAGTGGAAGTGCAGCAATCTGATTCACTGTTTTTTAATGAGATGGCTGGCTCGCGCATGCCGATTGCGGTTTCACATGGCGAAGGGCGCGTTGAAGTTCGTGATACGGCACATTTAGCGGCGATTGAACAATCAGGCACTGTTGCGCTGCGTTTTGTGGATAACAACGGCCATGCGACACAGCAATATCCGAACAACCCAAATGGTTCACCAAATGCGATTACAGGCTTAACGACTCAAGATGGCCGTGTGACGATCATGATGCCGCACCCAGAGCGCGTGTTCCGCACGGTAGCGAACTCTTGGCATCCTGATTCTTGGGGTGAAAATAGCCCATGGATGCGTATGTTCCAAAATGCACGTAAGAACTTAAGGTAACTCACCTTGTCGCCAGTGAGAGAAACGACTTAGTCTTGTTATTCCAGCCGCTGCAACTCAGCGGCTTTTTTGTTTACTTTGAGGATGAATTTTTTGTAAAAAATGCAGAAAAAAATTGTGATTTGTGCTCTAATGCCGCGCTTACCAAGGGATGGTGTTCAACATCCGCCGCCATATAATATAATGGCGCGCGACAAACGTTGATGAGTAATCCCTTATTATTCCCTTAGGAAAACGAAAATGTCAGAAAGTAAAAAATTTACCATCAAAGTGACTGAAAAACGCAATGGTTGGGCGGCGGAAATCGTACGTCAAGTGACCTCTCGCAGAAGTGTTGTTTCAAAGCGCGAAATGGGTTTTGAAAGCGAAGCACAAGCACAAGCTTGGGCGGAAAAAGAGCTCAGTGGCTTTATTGAGAACCAAGCGAAACGCAATGAGCGTAAGGCTCTGGCAAGAAAAGAGAAAAAAGCTTAGTACAAAAAACTGAGTACCGTGCTTTAAGAACTGTTATTTGAACGAAAACCCGCTTTAAATTAGCGGGTTTTTTATGCATTAACGAAATTGACCGATTTGCGGTAAAAACTCAAAGCCTGCACTGGCTAAGCGAGCCTCTAATGCCGCCCGATCGATATCAAAGTCATCCGCCAGCTTATCAAGATCGCCATTAAAATCATCACGTAGCTTCATATTGATGATGCTCATCAGCATGATTGGATCCATCGAGGCAAAATTGGCTAAATTCATCACTTATCCTCGAAATCAGAAATCAGCAAGTTAGCTGCCGCAAAGGCTGCTTGCTCTCGAACCGCTTTTGGCAGCGATTCGTCTGCTGCGACATCATTCAAGGTTTTGATGGCGCAGGAGATTGCTTGAGGAATATAAGCTTGGTCACCACTGCCTATCTGCGCATAAAGCTCGCGCACTAATTCACAACAACCGTAAACTTGCATAGATTAAATCCTAACTAATGATAATGGCTCTCAATATACACATTACGTTTGGCAAAGACAAAATCAGAACTTGCGTTTGCGCAAGCTCTGATTGCATGTGATGAAACTTTAAGCGTTCACTTGCCGATCTAATTGTAGAAATAAAAAAGGTTGCCATTTAGGCAACCTTTTCAATAGCACACTTTATTAGGCGATTTGAGCATTAATAAAGGAGACTATTTCATTCATAGCAACGGCCGATTTCTCACCACTGCGGCGATGTTTATATTCGAAGTTGCCCTCATCCATACTGCGATCGCCAATAATGATGGTATGTGGTACACCGATCAGTTCCATATCTGAGAACATTACGCCCGGGCGCTCTTTACGATCATCAAATAGCACTTCAATACCAGCAGCAGTCAGTTCCGCATACAGCTTTTCAGCAGCTTGTTGGACGCGCTCTGATTTGTGCATGTTCATGGGGACAATCGCCACTTGGAAAGGCGCGATCGCGTCAGGCCAGATGATGCCGTATTTATCGTTGTTTTGCTCAATGGCTGATGCCACAACGCGTGATACACCAATGCCGTAACAACCCATCTCTAAAATGGTGTTTTTACCATTAGAATCAAGAACGCCACAGTTCATTTTCTCAGAGTAGTTGGTACCCAATTGGAAAATATGACCCACTTCGATACCGCGTTTGAGCATTAGTGTCCCTTTGCCACATGGGCTTGGGTCGCCTTCAACGACGTTACGGAGATCTTCCACTTTCGCTAGCTCAACGTCACGGCCCCAGTTGATGCCAAAGTAGTGTTTGCCATCGATGTTGGCTCCTGCGCCAAAATCGCTCATGACGGCTACGCTGTGATCAACGATAAATGGCAATTCAAGACCAACAGGGCCAAGAGAGCCTGGGCCTGCGCCAATCAGCGCGCGAATCTCTTCTTCGCTAGCCATTTCTAGCGGAGCGGCAACTTCAGCGAGTTTCTCGGCTTTGATTTCATTGAGTTCATGATCACCACGGATGATCAGTGCCACGATAGAGGCATCGATCTCATCAGATGCTTTTACAAACAGTGTTTTAACTGTTTTCTCAATCGGTAGGCCATGCTGCTCAACCAATTCAGCGATGGTTTTGGCGTTTGGCGTATCAACCTGCGTCATCTCTTGAGTTGGCGCGGCGCGCTCAACGGCTGGCGCAATGGCTTCTGCTTTTTCGATGTTGGCGGCGTAATCCGATTCAGTTGAGAAGGCGATGATGTCTTCACCACTTTCAGCCAATACATGGAACTCATGAGAGCCGTTACCACCGATAGCGCCGGTGTCGGCTAATACTGGGCGGTAATCAAGCCCCATGCGATCGAAGGCTTTACAGTAAGCTTCGTGCATCGCTTGGTAAGATTTCTCTAAGCCTGCTTTATCAATATCAAAGCTATAGGCATCCATCATGCAGAATTCACGAGCACGCATCACACCAAAACGAGGACGTCTCTCATCACGGAATTTGGTTTGAATCTGGTACAGGTTCAGCGGCAATTGCTTGTAAGAGCTGACTTCGTTGCGTACCAAGCTGGTGATCACTTCTTCTGCTGTTGGACTAAGCACAAACGGACGAGTATGGCGGTCAGTAAAGCGAAGTAGCTCAGGGCCCATTTTCTCAGAGCGACCTGTCTCTTCCCACAGTTCAAACGGTTGCACAACGGGCATCAAGGTTTCGATTGCACCGGCATTGTCGATCTCTTGACGAACGATGTTTTCGACTTTACGCAGCACACGTAGACCAGTAGGCAGCCAGGTATAAAGACCTGAAGCCAGCTTACGGATCATACCTGCACGTAACATGAGCTGATGGCTCACGACTTCTGCGTCGTTTGGAGTCTCCTTCAGAGTAGAAAGAAGATATTTACTGGTACGCATTCTATGGTATCCGTTTCATGATAGTTAAAAGCGCTCTCCAATGAGAGGCTAGAATTAAGCCGCTAATAATATCAGCCAATCGGCTTTGTCAAAAGAGTTCTATTGCGGTTACTGAGACTAAGTTGTTTGCGATAGTGAATTTTACGTTCAGATCGAACAGATTTACCGCATATTCTTTATGATCGATTTTGTGTTTTTTATAGGCTGGGCGAGGGTCTTGAGCCAGCACTTGCTCTATGACGGCTTTAACCATGTCGTGATCTGCACGCGCATTCAGTGCTGTTAACGCCGCTTGGCTAAAGGTCACTGCTATCTTGTCGGGCTCGCTCTCGGCATAGCCACCGCTGGCTGTGGCTATCGAATCGGAATAGGGAATATAGGGTTTGATGTCAATGATCGGTGTGTTATCGACTAAATCTACGCTGCCTAGTTCCAAATAAACCTGATCACCTTGCTGAGTGACGCCTTTCAATTCAACGGCAGACATACCGATGCCGTTAGGTCGAAACGTAGCCCGTGAAGCAAATACGCCGATCCGCTCATTTCCGCCTAAGCGCGGTGGGCGCACGGTCGGTTTCCAACCAGCATCGAGGTTTTGGTCAAACAGAAAAAGTAACCAGACATGGCTAAATTGTTCGATACCTCGCACCGACTCTAAGCAATTAGCGTGACCGATGAGCTTGACTCTCGCGCTTGCGCTCGCCACTAAGCGAGGTTGGCGAGGAACGGCAAATTTTTCTTTATAAGGCGTTTCAATAGTGCCAATCGGAGCAATGGTGTGCATATCCGTATCCGTCTTTTTTCACGTTGGTTGAGAAAAATATCACATTTAAGCTTGCTTTTCTTCTTGGTAATGATTATTAATTGGCATGTTATAACATAACAATTTAAGTGAGAGGAAATTGATGAAAGACGGAATTCATCCGCCATACCAAAAAGTGGTTTTCCACGACACCAGTGTGGATAAGTATTTTATTGTGGGTTCAACGCTAAAAACTGATCGGACTATTGAGTGGGAAGATGGCAACACCTATCCTTATTTCACCTTAGATGTGTCGTCTGAATCGCATCCGTATTACACCGGTAAGCAGCGAGTTGTTCAAAAAGAAGGACGAGTGGCGAATTTCAATCGTCGCTTTGCTCAGTTTGGTAAGGAGTAAACTATGAAAGTATTAAGTTCATTAAAAAGCGCAAAATCACGTCATCCAGATTGTCAAATCGTCAAAAGACGCGGTCGTTTATATGTAATTTGTAAAACCAATCCAAGATTTAAGGCGGTTCAGCGCTGATGAAGAGGAACGGTTGGACAGGCTAGTGATTGTCCAACCGTCAAAACGTGGTTATTTGTTCGCTTTAGCCAAAATGCGATCCAAATGGTTGGCAAATTCGCGTCGTTCTGTTTGAGAAAGCGCACTTGGTCCGCCAGTTTGGATACCGCTTGAGCGCATCGTATCCATAAAATCTCGAATATTGAGGCGTGCCTTGATGGTTTCTTTGGTATACAGCTCACCACGAGAATTGAGCGCCAAGCCACCTTTGGTTATCACTTCATCGGCCAGCGGAATATCGGAAGTAATTACCAAATCGCCCACCTCTACCCGTTTGACGATTTCGTTATCGGCAACATCAAAACCACTGGGGACTTGCAGTGAACGAATGTTAGATCGTTGCGGAATCGGAACGACATGATTGGCCACAAAAGTACATTCAACGCCCGTCCTTTCGGCTGCGCGGACAATGGTTTCACGAATTACTTTCGGACATGCATCGGCGTCCACCCAAATTTTCATCATTCAATTACTTCTCGGTTAGTTGTGCTTCTAGGGCTGCTACTCGGGCTGACAAAGCGGCTAGTTGCGTTTCAAGTTCGGCTACCTTGTTCGCGCTATTTTCCGTACTAACGCTCACTTCTACTTTGGGAACTCGGTGTGCATTTTTCCAACTTTTGATGGTTGCAATCAAGGCTGGCATTGGCACTGAGGTGCTAAGACGTGACTTTACTAAGGCCACACTCGGTTCCTTTCCCTGTTGTTGTAAGAGAGTCAAGATGCTTTCTAGTTCTTGAGTGACATCTTTTGTGAGCATAGGTTGTCCTTTTTGTGAGTTGCTGTGATCTTACCTTTTATTTACCAAGAGCAAAAGTGGCGAAGTGTTGTAAGAGATCTCGCACATTGTTTGTAAGAAATCACAGTGTTTAACGCAGTGTTTGGTGGTGATTTTTTTATAACTATTTGTTTTTAATTAATATATCTATTTCTTTAGGTTGTTTTTTTTAAAATGATATTTTTAGGTGATTGTTTCTTAAAGCCAAACGAGTAAATTGAACCCTGTCGGAAGGATTCTGACAAGGAATTACAAAGCACCAAGGTTTGGTCTCTTCAGGAAGAAGACAAGGTTGTTCACGAAGAATAACCACGCAGGATGCTAGGACAGCGTAAGGATACAACAGTTGGCAGGATGCGAGCTGCATGGATTGGCGATGGACACCTTGTGGATAAGGCAGGACAACATCAGGATGATGTTATGGACACCGCTCAAGGAACAAGTGATGAGTATTGACCGGAGTGTTAGTACCATGGAAAGTTTGGACACCGCTAGGATGGCGATGCAGGATGAGCCGAAGAATTGGCCACTATTATGGATGATGCATGGAGCACACAATTTAGTAGCTGGACTGCTGCGAGTAAGACTTTAAGCCTCGACACATGCGTGTTGAGGCTTTTCTTATTACTTGCATTCTGGCTTTAGCGTGTTGTTGCTTCAAAAAAAGTTCATATGATAAGTGCAGCAAAATAATAACAACAAAAAAACAATCTAGATCAATTACCTCATCGTTCGGTTGGTTTAATTTTCGGCTTCTTTGCAAAAATAGAGTACCAGATTTTATCTGGGCTAAGGCGTATTGCCCTGAGCCTAGTTGAGTCTTTCGGTATTATTTTGCGGCTAACAAGGATTGTACGTGACAACCGTAACAAGAAGAACACTTCTTCTCCCTTACACCGATTCGTTAGAGTCTGATTTTTTGATGCTCAATTGTTGCGCCAAAAATCGGGCACAGATGAATGGCCCTAAAACGGTCGCTTCAGCAAAACAGCTTTTTCAACGAGTGCTTCATGATCCTCATTTGTACGCAATGGCGGTGTTAGATAATTATAACCGCGAATACATGGGGCATTTGTTCATTGAACTTGACGAAGAGCGAGCAGAACTCGGTTTTCTGTTTGATAAATTGTATTGGGGCAAAGGCATTGCAACTGAGGCATTGAAGGCTTTTTTACCTAAAGCGGCCTACCAATTGCAACGACAAAAAATTACAGCCACTGCTAATATTGGCCACCATGCCTCTATTGCGGTACTCAAAAAACTCGGCTTTGAGCTGTTGGGTGAGAAAGAAGATGTTTTTGGCCCTTATTGGGAATTTGAGTTTACATACGATGAGGCGGCAAATGAAAAGCAGATGGCCTAAAGCCTATCATTTGTAATTCACCTTGGTAGCAGTCGTCACCTAGTGCAGAAAACTCAAACCAATAAACGGTATGCCAACGCCAGAGTCCTTCTGGCGTTTTGAATTTGTGGCGTCCAAAAGCCACGCTGATCAGCTGTAAGTCGAGTTGTTCGCATTTTCGACTGATCGCCGCTTTTGCCAATTCGGCTTGGCGACGCTGTTGCCAGAAAAGAAAGCAGCCCAAGCTGAGTAATAAAATAGCCAATAGATCGCCTAGCATAAACATTCCAGTTATTGAGCTTTAGTTGTTTGTTGTAAGCGAATTAAGGCATCGGCTAATTCGATCGAAGGGCTAGAATGCAGCAGTGGCAGCAGTATCATTCGCAGTTCTGGCAGCATCACTAAATCAGCAAAGAGCTGGTTAAAGAGGGCTTGATTGCCTGTTTGCGCCAAGCGTAATAAAAACGTTTCGGCAAGTGATGGGTTAGATAATACATGCCACGAGCGCCCTGCAATGGCAATTAATATCTCTTGATGGCTCAAGCGTGGGCTTTGCAGAATACGTTCAACCAAGGTCGCGGTGAGTGCATTATTCGCACCTGATAAGGCTCGTATTAAAGCAGAGAGTAAGAACAGATCAGGTTCGTGGCTTTCGATGTGCAACATTGCCATCTCTTGCAAACGCAGCGCCAACTTATCATTCAACGGTGCACTATGTTCGAGTGCCCCAAGCAGGGCATACAAAGGCTGAGCGGGGAGGTGGTTTAATGCTTTCCTTAGTAACACGCCATTTTGTTCTTTGCTTAAACGAGCACAAATATCAGTAATGCCTTGTAAGCCGACCGTCTGCCAGTTTTCCCAGCCTAAATCCCCACTAAAATAGTGTTGCGCATGCTCATAATATTGGCTTGATGGTAGGTTCAACTGGGCGCGTATTTGGCTGTGGAATACTGCCATTTTGTCGTCGCTCGGTTTAAAGGTATAAGGGTTATTGGCAAGCTTTTGCTGCTGCTCATCGCTGAGGTCTTGATGCAAACGTGACCCCATCGCTTCAAGTACAAACTTGATGAAGTTACCTATCTCAGCTTGTTTGAGTAGGCCGCGTTCATCCAAAGAGAATTTAAGAAACCAGATCCAAGGTTGTTGGGCTTGGTTCCAATACGCGATGGCAAGATGAGCATGACGCTGCAATGGATAGGGATACGGTTGTTGACCTTTTTCTACTTGAGAAAAGTGTGTATTTTCAATCGGGCAGATGCGTCTTCCTAAATCAAAGATCCGATATTGGCTACCACTATTGGTGAGCAATTGGCTAAGCGTATGAATGGTATCCATGGATAAAGTGGCCTTAACTTGTGTTCTTGAATAACTATTTTTGATCAATAACTCTCTTTGAACAATAAATGGTACTCTATAGCCCATTTTCAAGGTCACTTAGCAAATTAACTTGGTGAATAATGACAGTAAGCACAGAACTTACCCACCTGTTGAAGCAATTAGAAACTCAGCTACGCAATACTCAGTGCTGGCAATCTCAGCCGCCAAGCGAAAGCGCATTGATGAGCACAGAGCCTTTCTCCATCGATACCCTCACTCCGGAGCAGTGGCTGCAGTGGATTTTCATCCCCAAAATGTTATTGGCAATTGAGCAGCAAACAGAGCTTCCTCAAGGGTTTTCGCTCACTCCCTATTTTGAAGAGGCATGGCAACATCAAGCGGAATTGGCTGAGGTGATTGCGCTGCTACGTTTGATTGATGAGGTAAGCCAACCATGTTAGAGATTCTGTATCAGGACGATGATCTGGTCGCCGTGAATAAACCCGCAGGAATGCTGGTGCATCGCTCATGGCTAGATAAACACGAAACGCAATTTGTGATGCAAACGCTGCGCGATCAAATTGGCCAGCATGTGTTTCCCCTACATCGATTAGATAGGCCAACTTCTGGCGTGCTTGTGTTTGCGCTCTCCAGTGAAGTGGCGGCGCAAATGATGCCGATGTTTGCCAACCATCAAATGGAAAAAACGTACCATGCGATTGTGCGTGGTTGGATTGAACAAGGGGATGTGCTTGATTACCCACTCAAAATCGAGCTAGATAAAATTGCTGATAAGTTTGCCAAACAAGATAAAGAAGCCCAAGAAGCGATCACCGCTTATCAACCATTAGCGACAGTAGAAGTGCCGTATTCAACCGGGCGTTTCCCAACCAGCCGCTACTGTTTGGTGGAAATGAAACCGCAAACGGGCCGTAAACATCAGTTGCGTCGTCATATGCACCATTTGAGTCATCCGATTATTGGTGATACCACTCATGGTGATGGCAAGCACAACCGCCTATTTCGCGATCATTATGACGCGCAGCGTCTGATGCTCCATGCCTCTGAATTACGTTTTACTCATCCGTTTACTGGCCAAGCATTAGTGCTTAAAGCTGGTTTTGATGAGGTATGGCAAAGGCTGTTTACTCAGTTTGAGTGGAGCCAGCCGATATAAAAACAAAACCCTCGCGATGCGAGGGTTTTGAGTATTGGGATGTAACTGAAAGTGGTGTAGCTTATCGAGCTATTCGGTTCATAAAAACCTTCAGTTCATAAAACCGACAGCTTATAAAACGCTCGCTACTTTGCTAAATATTCTTGAATGGAACGCTCGATTCCTTTGGCATCTAAACCTAATTCTGCATGCAGCTCTTCTTGTGTGCCTTGAGCGATGAATTGATCAGGCAAACCTAGATTGAGTACCGGTTTTAGGATTTTCTCTTTCATCATCAGTTCAATGACGCCGGCACCCGCACCACCTGCAATCGCATTCTCTTCCAAGGTCACTAGCACATCATGTTGCGCAGCCAGTTGGCGAATGAGTGTTTCATCAAGGGGCTTAACAAATCGCATGTCAGCCACTGTTGCATTTAGCTTATCGGCTGCTTCAAGCGCGTTTGGTAGGAAAGTGCCAAAGTTGAGGATCGCGATTTTTTCATTCGCGATAGCCGTGTCACATTGGCGCATAATGCGTCCTTTGCCAATCTCTAACGCACTAAATTGGGTTTGGATTTCGACTCCCATGCCATTGCCACGAGGATAACGCACTGCGCTTGGCCCTGTGTGTTTATGGCCGGTATAGAGCATTTGTCGGCACTCATTTTCATCGGCGGGTGCCATGATCACCATGTTGGGAATGCAGCGCATGAAGCTTAAATCAAATGCACCTTGGTGAGTTTGGCCATCAGCTCCGACTAAACCCGCTCGGTCAATGGCGAACATAACCGGTAAATTCATGATGGCAACATCGTGGATCAGTTGATCATAACCCCTTTGTAAAAAGGTTGAGTAGATCGCCACTATCGGATGATCTCCCGCAATCGCCATACCAGTTGCAAGTGTGACGGCATGTTGCTCAGCAATCGCCACATCAAAATATTGTTGTGGGTACTCTTTTGAAAAGCGAACCATGCCAGAGCCTTCACGCATCGCGGGTGTAATTGCCATTAATTTGGGATCTTGCGCGGCCATATCGCATAAGAAATCACCAAAGATTTTAGAAAATGTGGGTTTGGCGTTGCTGTTTTTCGGCAGGCTATTGTGGCTCGGGGCAAATTTAGGAACGGCATGGTAACCAATCGGATCTTTTTCGGCGGGTTCATAGCCTTTGCCTTTTTTGGTCATGATGTGCAAGAACTGCGGGCCTTTGAGTTCGCGCATGTTGCGTAATGTCTTGATAAGTTCAATCACATCATGGCCATCTACTGGGCCGATATAGTTAAATCCAAGCTCTTCAAACAAGGTGCCGGGCACCACCATGCCTTTCAAGTGTTCTTCTGTGCGACGTACCAGCTCTTTGATAGGCGGTATGCCAGAGAGCACTTTTTTGCCCCCTTCACGGATCGAGGTATAAAGGCTACCGGAAAGCAGTTGCGCTAAATGGTTATTCAGTGCGCCCACGTTTTCAGAGATCGACATTTCGTTGTCGTTGAGCACGACTAACATATCCGGATGAACGTCGCCAGCATGGTTCATTGCTTCAAAGGCCATGCCTGCGGTGATAGCACCATCACCAATTACGCCCACTACTTTGCGATTTTTCCCTTCTTTACCTGCACTGATCGCCATCCCTAAGGCGGCACTGATTGAGGTGGACGAGTGGCCGACAGAGAGCGTGTCATATTCACTTTCTTCACGCCAAGGAAAAGGGTGAAGACCGTCTTTTTGACGAATGGTCGACATTTTCTCGCGGCGACCAGTTAATATTTTGTGCGGATAAGCTTGGTGGCCTACATCCCAAATCAGCTGATCTAAAGGGGTGTTATAGACGTAGTGTAGGGCAACCGTTAATTCAACCGTGCCTAAGCCTGACGCAAGGTGGCCACTCGACTGACTGACGGAATTAAGAAGGTAGTTTCTTAATTCATCACACAACGTTGGCAGAACCTCTTTCGGCAGACTGCGCAGTTCATCGGGTGTATTTGCTAAAGCCAGTGTTGGGTATTTTGAAATATCAAGAGTCATAATTTTGCGCGCTTATAGTTTAGTTCTTGCGCTCGACGACGTATCGGGCGAACTCTTCGAGTGATTCTGTATTGTAGGGTATTGCTTCCAAGGCTTGAAGAGCTTCCTGTAACAGACTTTGTGCTTTATCAATAGCACCTTGTAACCCTAGCAGCGCTGGGTAGGTACTTTTATTGAGTTGTTGATCCGAGCCTTGAGGTTTACCTAGTGTCTCTGTATCGCTAACGATATCCAAAATATCATCTTGAACTTGGAATGCGAGACCAACGGCATCGGCATAGCGATCCAATTGTGGTAGTACCGCAAGCCCTTTTTCACCCGCCGCAAGCGCACCTAAACGGATTGCACAACGCATCAAGGCTCCCGTTTTATTGCGATGGATCTCTTCTAATTCCTGCACTGAAACCAGACGATTTTCCGCTTGCAGATCCAACGCTTGCCCTATACACATACCTTGAGCACCGGAAGCTTGAGCCAACATTTGGACCATCTTAATGCGGTTGACTTGCGCATGTTCTGCGAGTTGACCTTCTGCCAAAATAGTAAAGGCCAGTGTTTGCAGGGCATCGCCCGCTAAAATCGCGATGGCTTCGTCAAATTCGATGTGACAAGTGGCTTTACCGCGACGCAATTCATCGTCGTCCATCGCGGGAAGGTCATCGTGGATCAATGAGTAAGCATGAATACATTCTATTGCGCAGGCTGGGGTATCGAGTTCATCTGGCGTACAACCAAGCATTTGCCCTGTGATATACACCAAATAAGGTCGAGCTCTTTTGCCGCCAAGTAACAAACCGTAGCGCATCGCGTCAATCAACGGTTGTTTTTGGTGCGGTAAACGGCCTAACCAAAGGTTTAATTGGTCAATATTTCTTTGCTGATAGGAGCTCAGAGCCTCAATCATAGGGCACTCTTTCTACTAAGTTGTGGTATCTACTAGGTTACGATCGACCGTTTCCCTGTGACTTAATTGACAGGTTCAAGTCACATAGCGAGCGATGAGATCGATAAATATGAGTCAGGTAATAAGTATGTATCAGTAATACGTGCCTATTACTCAGGTAGTTCAGTAAAGTCAGAGAGTGGCGCGTCATCGCTCGCACTGAGCAAAATACTGACTCGCTGCTCCGCTTCACTTAACTTACTTTGTCCAGCACGAGCAAGGGATATTCCGCGCTCGAATTTTTTTAGCGCATCATCTAAGGCTAAATCGCCATTTTCTAGCTGTTCCACTAAGCTATCAAGTTCTTCGATTGTCGCTTCGAAGGACATATTTTCAGGTTTCTTGCTCGCCATAATCTTTTTATCTTGGTAAATATGCACGAAAGTTACCTTAGGGCGTAGTGATGGTCAAATTTAACCAACGATTTTTGTCTGAAAAGTCCCTCTTTTGGAACTGTCACTATCACAAATAATAAAAATAATAATACGATACTTAGCAACCAGACCGATATTTACTGAAATAGTGACGGTGACTCAGAATCTTGGCCATATCAGTGTGCTGGCAACAGTGCATCTTTGCTCAGTTTAGGTATAAACTGAATAGAGAGAATTTCGGTATGATCCAATAATTTACTTAAAGATTTGAATCTATTGCCGATAACGAGTTTAAACTCATTATCGCGGGTAAGCAGCATGAGGAGTGCTTTGTGGATTTAGCAACGCTGATAGGCCTGATCGGAGGCCTCGCTTTCGTTATCATGGCGATGATTTTAGGCGGAAGCCTGATGATGTTCTTCGACGTCACATCTATCTTGATCGTAGTGGGGGGCTCAACCTTTGTTGTTTTGATGAAATTCACGATGGGACAATTTTTTGGTGCAGCCAAAGTCGCAGGTAAGGCTTTTATGTTTAAAGCTGATGAGCCTGAAGATTTGATCGCAAAAATCGTGGAAATGGCGGATGCGGCACGTAAAGGCGGCTTTCTTGCGTTAGAAGAGATGGAAATTACTAATAGCTTCATGCAAAAAGGGATCGATTTGCTGGTGGATGGCCATGATGCTGACGTGGTGCGTTCTGCGTTGCAAAAAGACATTGTATTAACCGATGAGCGCCATTCTCAAGGGTCTGGTGTATTTCGTGCCTTTGGTGACGTAGCGCCAGCGATGGGCATGATCGGTACTTTGGTGGGCTTGGTTGCCATGTTGTCTAACATGGATGACCCTAAATCAATTGGCCCTGCCATGGCCGTTGCCTTATTAACTACCTTGTACGGCGCTGTTCTCTCGAACATGATTTTTTTCCCGATTGCAGACAAACTTGCTTTGCGCCGAGATCAAGAAAAGCTTAACCGTCGTTTAATCATGGATGGCGTTCTGGCCATTCAGGATGGACAAAACCCACGGGTCATTGATAGTTATCTGAAAAACTACCTCAATGAAGGCAAGCGTGTTTTAGATGTTGATAGCGAATAACGGAGCCTGTAATGGATGATGAAGAAGGCTGTAAATGCCCACCTCCCGGCTTGCCGTTGTGGATGGGAACCTTTGCCGATTTAATGTCGCTGTTGATGTGTTTCTTCGTACTACTGCTCTCTTTTTCCGAGATGGACGTACTGAAGTTTAAACAGATAGCGGGCTCGATGAAGTTTGCTTTTGGTGTGCAAAATCGTTTGGAAGTGAAAGACATTCCTAAAGGGACAAGCATCATTGCACAAGAGTTTCGCCCAGGCCGCCCCGAACCGACACCGATTGATGTCATCATGCAACAAACCATTGATATCACGCAGCAGACACTTGAGTTTCAAGAAGGGGATTCAGATCGAGCGGGTGGTGTTCAGCGTGAAGAAGGTCAATTGACGGGGGGGCAATCCCCTGAAACTTCAACGCAGAATAATCAAAATACTCAATCGGAAATGCAACAACAGCAAGCAGAATCTATGTCGCAAGAGATGGAAATTGTTGAACAGGACATCAAAAAAGCGTTAGCAAGAGAAATCGAACAAGGCGCTATTGAAGTTGAAAACTTAGGTCAGCAATTGGTGATCCGTATTCGTGAAAAAGGTGCGTTTCCCGAAGGTTCTGCATTTCTACAACCTAAGTTTCGTCCATTGGTTCGTCAAATTGCCGATCTGGTTAAAGATGTGCCGGGCATTGTGCGTATTTCTGGCCATACCGACAATCAAAGTGTCGATTCTGAATTGTATCGCTCAAACTGGGATCTTTCGGCTCAACGAGCGGTTTCTGTGGCGCAAGAGATGGAAAAGGTTCGTGGGTTTTCTCATCAACGACTCAGGGTGCGTGGTATGGCCGATACCGACCCAGTCGGCTCTAACGATACGGAAAGTGAACGTTCACGCAACCGCCGAGTAGAAATCAGTATCATGCAAGGTGAACCGCTGTACAGTGATGAAGTTCCATCCGTTCAGTAAGTTACGTTGGATTATGCAAAAACACATAGACGAGCGCTAAGGCTCGTCTTTTTTATGGTTATGACCTCGTGTATAATCCTGCGCCCTTAGCGGTGTATCAGTAGCAAGTAGAATGCGACCCATTGATTCACCACGTTGCCCAATCAGATTGCGAATAGAACTATGAAATTTATTGTTAAGCCCCATCCGGAAATTTTTGTTAAAAGTGACTCAGTACGCAAGCGCTTTACAAAAATTTTAGAGTCCAATATTCGTAATATCATCAAACGAAGAACAGAGTCGGTCGCGGTATTTAACCGTCGCGATCACATTGAAGTGGCTGCGCAAAGTGACCAATACTATCAAGAAGTCCTTGAAATTCTGACTCATACTCCTGGCATCCAGCAAGTGCTCGAAGTGCAGCAATCTGAGTTTAAGGATATGCATGACATTTACGAGCAAGTGTTAGCGCTCAGCCGTAATAACATCGAAGGAAAAACTTTTGTTGTGCGTGCTAAGCGTCGAGGAAAGCATGATTTTACCTCAATCGATGTTGAGCGTTATGTTGGTGGTGGTTTAAACCAAGCAGTTGAGAGTGCAAAAGTTCAACTTAAAAACCCGGACGTTACCATCAATATTGAAATAGCCGATGAATTGCTCAATCAAGTGATTGCCCGTTATAAAGGCTTAGGTGGTTTCCCTCTTGGCACTCAAGAAGATTTATTGAGTTTGATTTCTGGTGGTTTTGACTCGGGTGTATCAAGCTATTTACACATCAAACGTGGCTCAAAAGTGCATTATTGCTTCTTCAATTTAGGCGGCCCTGCGCATGAAATTGGTGTAAAGCAAGTGGCCCATTATTTGTGGAATAAATACGGTTCTTCAGCCAAAGTGCGTTTTATCTCGGTCGATTTCGAGCCTGTGGTGGCTGAAATCTTAGAAAAAGTAGACGATGGTCAAATGGGTGTGGTGCTAAAACGTATGTTTATGCGCGCCGCAGGCATGATAGCTCATAAGTTAAATATTGAAGCTTTAGTGACCGGAGAAGCGTTGGGTCAAGTTTCGAGCCAAACTCTAACTAATCTTCGTCATATTGATGGTGTGACAGATACTCTAATTTTGCGTCCTCTCATCAACTGGGACAAAGAAGAGATTATTAAAGTGGCGCGTGAGATTGGAACAGAAGATTTCGCCAAAACGATGCCAGAATACTGTGGGGTTATTTCAAAAAGCCCAACAGTTAAAGCGGTGAAAGCGAAATTAGAAGCCGAAGAAGCGAAGTTTGATTTCTCAATCCTAGAGCACGTAGTTTACAACGCTCGTCAAATGGATATTCGTGATATTGAGAAAGAGAGCCAAGAGCAAGCACCTGAAGTTGAACAAGTTGCCGCAATCGAAAAAGATGCGGTGGTGCTCGATATTCGTAGCCCAGATGAAGAAGATGATAAGCCACTGCTGATTGAAGGAGTGGAAGTAAAACATTTACCTTTCTACAAGCTATCGACTCAGTTTGGCGATTTGGATCAATCGAAAACATATCTCTTATATTGTGCGCGCGGTGTGATGAGCCGGCTTCAAGCTCTGTATTTGAAAGAGCAAGGCTTTAACAACATCAAGGTATATCGACCTTAATCGTTATCTCGATACAGAATCGACCGCTCACGTTTTCGTGAGCGGTTTTTTTATGGCTCCGACTTAATCACAGACATAAAAAAACACCGCCCATGGGCGGTGCTAAAGAATTTGACAGACAGGTCAAACAATAAATACAGGAAGTATATGTTTTGGTGCAGGGGATAACTGCACAAAACAGGATGGTAGAATTCTACCTCACTCGAAATACGAGTTTGCAAACACAACATCGCAACAAAAGCCAATTGATTCATAACTGAATCAAGCCGTTCAGGCCTTGTTGCGGGGTGAAATATAGAATTTCTCTAGCCGCTCGGCAATGGACAATTTATAATGTTTCAGATTAAAAAAACTAATCTAATTTTTGAGTGTACCTATGTCCAGAAGATTGCCACCATTAAACTCGCTGAAAGTGTTTGAAGCGGCAGCTCGCCAGCTGAGTTTTACTCGTGCTGCGGAAGAGCTATTTGTGACACAAGCCGCAGTCAGTCATCAAATCAAAGCGTTAGAGGAATTTTTAGGGTTAAAGCTATTTCGCCGTCGTAATCGTTCTCTGCTATTGACAGAAGAAGGGCAAAGTTACTTTCTCGACATTAAAGATATCTTCACCGCACTCTCTGAAGCCACCGATAAGGTACTAGAGCGCAGTGAGAAAGGGGCATTAACCATTAGTTTACCGCCGAGTTTTGCGATTCAGTGGCTCGTGCCGCGTCTGGCCGATTTTAACCAGCAAGAGCCGGATATTGATGTGCGTATCAAAGCGGTTGATATGGATGAAGGTTCGTTAACCGATGATGTGGATGTGGCGATTTATTATGGGCGAGGTAACTGGCCTGGTTTACGCGCGGATAAGTTGTATCAAGAGTTTTTGATCCCGCTTTGTTCTCCTTCACTGCTGCTAGGCCCTAAGCCTTTAGAAACACTGGATGATCTAACACGCCATACGCTGCTACACGATACTTCACGTAAAGATTGGAAACAGTTTGCCAAAGAGAACGATCTTGAAGGGGTGAATGTCAACCACGGCCCCATCTTTAGCCATTCGACCATGGTGCTGCAAGCGGCGGCGCATGGGCAAGGTATCGCACTGGGGAATAACGTGTTAGCTCAGCCAGAGCTGGAAGCGGGTCGCTTGATTGCGCCTTTTGACGAAGTGCTGATGACTAAAAATGCTTTCTATGTGGTCTGTCACGAGAAGCAGGCCGATATGGGGCGCATCGCCACTTTCCGTGATTGGATGCTCAAAAAAGCCAGAAGGGAACAAGAGGTATTGCTAGATGAAGAGTAAGTTATTGCTCACTATCGCGGCTTTTATGGCGGGCGTTGGTGTCGCTCTAGGAGCTTTTGCGGCGCACGGCCTAAAAGCATATTTAACCCCTTACTTGCTTTCGGTGTTTGAAACGGGAGTGCAGTACCAATCGATTCACGCTTTAGCCATATTAGCGTGTGGTATTTTGCTGCGTTGTCGTTTGGGATCGAAAGCACAAAAATATTTTTTCATTGCGGCAATTTGCTTTATCATCGGCGTCCTTTGTTTTAGCGGCAGTCTTTACGCTTTAGCACTCACGGGCATCAAGTGGTTTGGCCCGATCACGCCATTTGGTGGCGTGTTCTTTATGCTAGGGTGGGGAGTGTTTGGCTATGCAGCACTTAATATTCAAGAGGTGGACCAGTGAAACACGTAATGCTCTATTGTCGTGCAGGCTTTGAAAAAGAGTGTGCCGGAGAGATCCAAGATAAAGCGACTAAGCTAGAGGTTTTTGGTTTTCCTCGTTTGAAAAACAATACGGGTTACGTTTTGTTTGAGTGCTATCAGGCCGGTGATGCTGATAAGCTGATTAAAGAGATCGATTTCCAATCGCTTATTTTTGCTCGTCAGATGTTTGCGGTAGCGGCGGAATTTAGCGATTTACCTAAAGATGATCGTATTTCGCCTATCTTATCTGAACTCGCCGAACTTGAGGGTTTTCCGCGTTGTGGTGACATTCGCATTGAAACGCCAGATACCAATGAAGCGAAAGAGTTGCTCAAATTTTGTCGTAAGTTTACCGTGCCATTGCGTCAAGCGTTACGTGGCAAGGGGATTCTGTCTAACAAAGAGTCGGCGAAGAGACCTGTGCTACATGTCTGCTTTATTCAACCCGGCCACTGCTTCGTCGGGTATTCGTACACCAACAATAACTCGCCTTTTTTCATGGGTATTCCTCGTTTGAAATTCCCAGCCGATGCGCCAAGTCGTTCCACACTGAAGTTGGAAGAGGCTTTCCATGTGTTTATTCCTCGTGAAGAGTGGGACGAACGTTTGGCTCCGGGAATGTGGGCGGTAGACTTGGGTGCATGCCCGGGGGGCTGGACTTACCAACTGGTGAAGCGTTCGATGTTTGTTCATGCTATCGACAACGGCCTAATGGCTGAAAGTTTGATGGACACAGGACAAGTGAAACACCATGCCGAGGATGGTTTTAAATTTGAGCCGCCACGCAAGAACGTGACTTGGATTGTGTGTGACATGATTGAAAAGCCAGCTCGTGTTGCGCATTTAATGGGGCAGTGGATCCTCAAGGGTTGGGCGAAAGAAGCCATCTTCAACTTAAAGCTGCCAATGAAAGGGCGCTATGATGAAGTTTTACAAGATATTGAAAACCTAAAAGTTTTTCTGATTAAAAATGATGTAAAGTTCCGCATGCAGGCAAAGCATTTGTATCATGATCGTGAAGAGATCACAGTGCATGTCCAATGCTTGTCGAACATCTCTCCGCACTAATGCTCCAATAGGTTAATTTAACGCTCCTTTCTAGGAGCGTTTTGCTATTCTGGATGGGATACTTGCGCTGAAAAGCGAATGTCTTGCAAATTAAAACCGAGCTCTATATCGGTCTTTAGTGTGGCAATGTGTTTGCAGACTCGCGCCATATCGATCTGCTCATCAAATTTTTTACGGTATTTCTTGGCCAAATCAGCACTGGCGTAGGCCGCTTCTATGTCAGGAAATTGCGTTAATATCTCTTTTGCTGCTTTTGGACCAATGCCGGCAATGCCGGGAACTTGGCTTGAACTGATGCCCGTTAATCCCCAAAAATCGGTTAATTGGCTCGGCTTTACGCCAAATTCCTGTTCAATAAAGGGTTGATCTAACCAACGATGTTGAAAGTAGTCACGAATTTGTAAAGTGGGGGAGAGCAGTTGGCAATAGCCTTTATCGGTTGAAATGATCGTTACTTTTTCACCGTGGCTTGCCACTTTCGTGGCTAAGGTGGCCACCAAATCATCGGCTTCATCACCTTCCGAGAGCAGTGAATCAATCCCTAATTCCCACCATGCTTGCTGAATGGCGTCTAAGCCAAGTTGCAGTGCTTCTGGCATCGGCTTTCGGTTCTGCTTATAAGTCGGTAGAAGTTGTGCTCTCCAGCCCCGGTCTTGTAAGTGATGATCAAACACGGCGATGATGTGGGTCGGTTGAGCTTCATTGATGATACGGTGCAAGGTGCGCGAGGTTGTCTCTATGGTTCTTGCCATATCGTTAGGATCGGGTTGTGCGGAGTGCACCCGACGGATCAAATTCAAAGCATCAATGATGACAAGGTGTAAAGACATAACGACCAAAAAATAAGGGCTTAATAAGCCCTTATTGTAATGATCTCACTTAATATTGCCACTCATCCCCGGCATAAGTTATTTTTGCCTTTAATGGTTAATGGTTAATGGTTAATGGTTAATGGTTAATGGTTAATGGTTAATGGTTAATGGTTGCAATTTTATAGCAAGGTTCATAAGCACTGCCGCCGGGCAGCTTCATTCGGTGTTGTGCAACGAAGTCTTTTAGCAATAGATCCATTTTTTTCATCAATTGGGCATCGCCATCAATGATGAATGGGCCGTGACGTTCAATTTCTCGAATGCCTTCCGCTTTCACATTACCAGCGACAATGCCAGAGAAGGCGCGACGCAAGTTAGCAGCGAGTACTTCTGGTTTTTGGTTTAGGTGTAAATCCAAGTTGGACATACTGTCGTGAGTCGGTTCAAAAGGCAGTTGGAACTCAGGCTCGATTTTGAGGGACCAGTTGAAACTATAAGCATCACCACTATCTTTACGATGCTGACGAACCAGCGGCATCGCTTGGCTCATGATACGCGCCGCTTTTTCTGGATCATCAATGACGATTTGATAATGTTGGCGTGCTTTTTCACCTAATGTTTCGGCAATGAATGTGTCGATTGAACGGAAGTAGGCTTCGCTCTCTTTTGGCCCAGTCAGTACAATTGGCATTGGTTGGCTTGCGTTATCTGGGTGCATCATGATACCCAAAATGTACAGCAGTTCTTCCGCTGTTCCTGCTCCACCGGGGAAAATAATGATGCCGTGCGCCATTCGCACAAAAGCTTCTAGTCGTTTTTCAATATCCGGCATAATCACCAGTTCGTTCACAATCGGATTTGGTGGCTCGGCGGCAATGATCGACGGTTCGGTTAAGCCAAGATAGCGTTGTGCGGTATAGCGCTGTTTAGCGTGTCCAATGGCGGCCCCTTTCATTGGCCCCTCCATAGCACCTGGTCCGCAGCCTGTACAAATGTTCAGTTCACGCAAGCCCAGTTCATGGCCCACTTCCCGCGTATATTGGTACTCAGTAGGGTTGATAGAGTGTCCACCCCAACAAACCACTAAGTTAGGTTCAAGACCGGGAACCAAGGCGCTGGCATTACGCAAAATACCAAATACTAAGTTGGTGATGTGAATGGCATTGGTGAGATTTAGGCGCTGATTATCCGCCAGATGCATGTTGACATAAACGATATCGCGTAGGACCGAAAACAGATGTTCTTGAATTCCTTTAATGATCTGCCCATCAACAAAGGCATGTTCTGGTGGATTCGTCAGCTCTAGCTTGATACCGCGTTCACGGCGCATGACAGTGACATCAAAAGATTTATATTTTTCAAGAAGTTCCTTTGAGTTATCCGTATGGCTACCAGAGTTAAGTACCGCCAAAGTGCAGTTGCGATACAGTTGATATAGATCGCTCGACGCGGTCTTTTTTAGACGCTCAACTTCAAGTTGAGAAAGCAGATCCATGCTGCCTGTAGGGCTGATATGAGTAATCATACTGGCCTCCTTAGTTGAGAAGTAAGGAAAATGTCCACGCTACGACTAAAGTTGGTTTTTATATATACCCGCTTAGTATGGAGTATAGGTCATGGTTCGTTTAGTGGCGGATGTGCGATAGGACGACATAACTGATTGAAATTACAGTATCAATCTAGTTCTTTTCTCGATTGTTAGGAAATGTTTATGCAAGCAGAGTGTGATGTTAAGCACGCTTTAGTTTGGTTTTGTTCAAATAGCGACCAGTTAAGGCCGCGATTTGAATGGATTTCTTTTGTCTACATCCGATCCGGACTTGTGTTTATTTCCAAACCACTTGGTTAGGGCCGAAACTCTTGGCTTCTAGTAACGAGCGGCGTAAACGTTCAAGTACTTCCTCTGGTGTATCGGAGTCTTTAAAACAGGTACTCGCGGCTGAAAGTGTAATCGTAATACTCTTGTCTCTGAACTTGAAAGGGAGCCTCGATACATGACGTTGAATGTTTTTTACCACCTTGAAACAGTGATTATCTTCTTGATCGGGAAGTAAAATAATAAATTCTTCACCAGAGAAACGTGCCACGGTATCCGTATCGGATGCTTCTTTGGATATGGTGCGGGCAATAATTTTAAGGGCTTTATCACCTGCCGTATAGCCAAAGCTATCGTTGATAGTTTTGAACTTATCAATATCAAAGATTACGATTCGGAAAGTGTGTTGAGCTCTTATCCAGCGCCGATATTCCAGCTCAAGGTGGTCATTAAAGGCCGTGCGATTATAGACTTTTGTCAGTGGATCAAGCAGCAAGCGCTGAGACTGATCTTCCAATCGACGGCGATAATCTTGAGTGAGCTCAAACAGAGCTTCCATTTGATTTTTGCCATAATTTAAGCGTTCAATCAGTGCCTGCTCGCGTTGCTCTGCATGACTTAAGCGTTCAGAAAGTGACGCCATTTCGCATAATATAGGTGAAACGGAGAGCTTAAGATCGTCAATCGCCACAGAATCTTTGATTAGGGTTTGGCTTTGGGTAATCAAAGCGGCGAGTTCAGCATTCATCTCTTGGCGATGTTCAAAGTAACTCTGGCTTTGGTCTGCGTTGTGAGTGCTACTTTTAATGTGTTTTGTGAGTGATGAGTTGACCTGTTCTAAAAACTTCTCAGATGTTTTGCGCTCACTGTTGGTGCCATCAATCACCAGTTTTAGAATCTCTAACGTCAACTCTAAGAGCGTTGATGTCGATACGCCAATCAACAGCTTGGCACGAATATCTACCAGTAGTTCCCCTGATTCACCTTCAAAATCCAATTCAGTGATCAGGTGTTGCAGTTCATCGGATAGCTTGGTCAATAGCTCTCTATCCGCGACATGCAGCTCGCTGATGGCCGTATTCGGGTTCGCTGTTATTATTTTGATTGCACGTTCATAAATCCCAAGCAGTTGAATCGCTTGTTCGGCTTTAGGCTGAGCTTCTGAAAAACTGAGCAGATCACGCAAATCACGCTTAAGTTTGGCGGGTAGGCCAGCAACGCGAAGTAATGTTTCTCCACAATGTTTGATTTGAGAGTCCAAATGAGAGTTTTCTTTTTCCATAACCAAAGTTTGTTGCTTCAACATGCGCTCCAATACGGCTAAGCGAGGTATGAGCGTGCTTACGTCTTTTTGTTGCTCTAGAGCTTCACGAAGATCCGATAAATTAATATTTAGCTGATGATCATTACCCTGACACGCCAAGCTTAATGATGCGACGATCCGTTTTAGGACAGTATGTTCTCGTTTAAATTTGAACGAAGTGTCCCTGTGTGTCAAACGAACCTGTTCCAACTGAGTTTTCAGCTGCTGTAACTGTGTTTGAATATCCTGTTCGAGAGCGCCCATGTACAACTAAACTAAACTGCGAGGATCGTTAGGATCCTATTAATTGATTTATCGATAATAACAAATTAATTGCCCACGTCACTGCTTTAACACATTGAATGCCGAGTAATTACCCATCTTTTAGGAGTTTTTTGATGCTCTCCTCATTCTTATAAGAAGAATGCACTTTTATCAACCCTTGATTGATGGCGTGCTTGCATGATTTGCGAATATTGTTGGAGGCAAAACTAGCGGCTGGAGCGTTATCAATCGCTTTTAAGTAGACCCAATGGCTTGCTCCTTCTCTCATACTTAGCTCACGAGCCGTGTTGGTTGCCATCAGCAGAATATCGAGCAGCTCTTTATCATTAATCGCCATATAAGCTCTTGGCAAAAACGGGTAGTCGGCGATGCCCATCCGTATTGTACGATTTAAGCGACGTTCAGGTTGAAATTCATCTATCCATTGCTGAATTTGATCGAATGCGATTTCAGGCGGTGTATTGCGATCGGCATTCGGTTCGATATAGAGCAGATTGGAATCTGAAAAGTGATAAATCCGATTCGGTTCTTTGATTTTCGATTTTAAAAACTGACCAAATTGATGCTCCAATTCTAAGCCAGCTGAATAGCCATGTTCTAAGTACATGTTGCGCAGAAAGGGAATATCAATCATCACAAAGCGGAGGCGATCACTCAGTGGCTCGTGGATGAGTTCACCAATATACCACGGCTCAAAATGACGGCTGCTTTTTTGCATCGCTGAAGGAAGCTTAGCATTGAGCATGCGCAAGTTACGCAAGCGAGAGCGAGAATGGGTAAAGAGCGTGCTGTTGAGTTCATCGATTTCTTCATTTTGCAACTGGATAAGGTAGCCTCTACGCAGTAGCAGTAAAAATAAAATAATGGAGATGATAAACAGAATAAAGGCGATCTTTTTGAACTTATTATACTCTTCTTGAGTTTTGAGCAGCGCTTTTTCTTGCCCGACCAGATGTAAGGTTTGTTCTACAAACTCTTTTTGTTGACGAAAAGCATCTTCACTGATCTGATTGAGTTTTTCTTGGCGTATTTGCGATAGTGCATTGCTGCGTTTTATGTTCTCTAAGGCCTGTGCGTACTGACCGTTTTGCTCATAACCCAAGGCCAGTAACCGATAGGCATGCTCTTCAATCTCTTCATCTTGCATCGTTTTAGCAACGCTTAAGGCGTGTTGAGCGTTGCTGATGACCACATCGGCTTGCTTTTGGTGAAAGGCTAATCCTGAATGCAGTAAATAAGCCTGTGCCTTTAAACGAGGATAATCTTTCAGCTCAAGCAAGTCTTCAGCGCGAGTGAGATATTGGTCAGTTAATGGGTAGTTATAGAGATTAAGGTAGGTCGCTGCCAAACTAATACGCACTTCAATGATTTTTTCCAGATCATTGCGGCTCGTTTCGTGATCGATCACGTTGAAGTAGTGAACGAGCGCTAGATTGTATTTACCTTGCTGGTAATAGACATCGCCCATACGTTGCAATACATCAGCCAAGGCTGGCGACTTGTTATAGCCGTCATAAAAATCGGCGGCTTGAGACAAATGCTCTAAAGCCTTATCGAGCACTTTTCTTTCAAAAAAAAGCTGAGCCAGTAAGGTATTGGTTTTAGCGAGTAGGGCGCTTGAGTTGTTTTCAATCGCGCCCCAATAGGCAACTAGCAACTCAGATAAAGCACGATTGTAAAAGCCATGAGTGAGAAAATGTTGACCAATAACAATCTGATATTCAATCACGGTTTTCGGTGAGGAGATCGAATCAATGTAAGGCTTTAGGTCAGCAAAAAGCTTATTGGCCAGTTCGATATCATTGGCTTTTGAGGCAATTTCTGCTTTGAGCAGGGTAATTTTATAATCGAGACCTTTTGCCACGTGATCCGCATTTTTGATGGCATCATATTGAATGCTGATCGCGCGTAGCGCCTGCCGAGCGGCGCTTGCATCATTATTATTGAGCCAAATTAGACGAGTTTTGAGTATTTGTACATCCGTGGCTAAATAAGGCAATTGATAGTGTTGCGTGAGCTCTTCAGCAAGTTTTAACGCGGCCAGTGCGGCATCCATATTGTGCAACTGGAACTCTGCTTTGGCTAAAATCTTTAACGCATCAACGCTGCTGCCCGGTGTTCGAATCCGACTGTCGCTTTCATCGCGCGCCATCACTGATGATGATTTTTCTGATTTTTCGGCCAACTTGCGCTGAGTCAGATACTCAGTGGCTAGGGCTTTGGCTTGATTCGGTGAGATATCAATCAACCCATTGGCTTCATTTAACATTGGCGACGAGTAGATAGTGGCTTGTGAAGCCAATGAAAACAGAGCCAGAGTTAAACTGAGCAAAAGTGTCCAGCGCACGTTGATCATCCTAATGCTAATCCTTATTGACGGGCCATACGTTGGTTATGTGTTGGCCGTTCTTGTTCGGTTGAGCGAAATGGGTTGATATCCAAACCGCCGCGGCGAGTGTATCGAGCGTATACTGTTAACTGTGTCGGTTGGCAGTATTGCATAATGTCGGTGAAGATGCGCTCTACACACTGTTCGTGGAACTCATTATGTTCACGAAATGAGACGAGATAACGTAACAGTGCTTCTCGATCAATTTGTTGACCTTGATAATGAATTTCGACGCTGCCCCAGTCGGGTTGATTGGTGATTAAACAGTTCGATTTCAGTAAATGGCTGTGCAGTGTTTCATTGACTTGCTCACCACGCGCGGCACTTTTCAGTAAGCTGGCATCAAATTGGTAACTTTCAATCTCAATATCTTGTCCATCAATGCATTCACCTTGCATAGTTACAATCGCTTGGCCAGTGTAATCGGTCACCGGGTTGAGAGTGACACTAACTGGCGCGCCGGCACAGGCCGATAAATCGTTGGTTAAGCGCTGCGTTACTTCATCCCAACTGGCTACTTTGCTTTGGTTATAGCTATTGAGGTAGAGCTTAAAGGATTTAGATTCAATCAAACTAGCACTTGTCGCAGGGATAGAAACCTCGCCAATTGCCACTTGTGGTAACCCTTTTTCATTGAGCCAAGAGAGCTCGTACAAAGTCCAAATGTCACAGCCTTTAAACGGTAAGCTATCCCCCAAATGCAGATCATCACGGTTTAAGCTACGAGGGACAGGTTGCAATAAGCTTGGATCGTATTGTTTGGCGTAGTCGGTTTTTTTGCCAAGGGTTAACCCTGCCAGCGCTTTGGCATCGGAATATTTGCTCATACTTTCACGTCAATTCGATTAGAATAAGCAGAATTTTACGCAATCCTAGGGTTGCTGTCATCACACAAGGCAGCGACTCATCAATTTTGGAGCACTTCATGGCACAAACTGCCGAGCAAGCCTTACTTTCATTTACTCAACGTTATCTTGACGCTTACCAAACAAAGCATGGCGAGTCTCCTCGTAATGATGAGTTGGCTGAGTTGGATTCCCCTTGCGCAGTGATGAACGACCAAGACAGTGTGCTGTGGAAGCCCGTCGTCAGATCGGTTACAGCTGATTTTTCTAACGTAGAAGCAGCGATTGAATTGACTCTACATTCTGATATTAAAGCCTTTTATGGCGTACAGTTTTGTGCGGACATGCCCGCTAAATGGCAAGGCAACGAGCTCGCTCTATTGCAAGTGTGGAGTGAGGATGATTTTGTTCGTTTGCAGGAAAATATCCTTGGTCATTTGGTGACTCAGCGCCGACTAAAACTCAAACCAACCGTGTTTATTGGTGCAACCGATGCGGAGATGGATGTAATTTCGATCTGTAACCTTTCTGGCCATGTGTTATTAGAACGTTTAGGTACCGATAAACGCGACGTGCTGGCCGAAAGTGTGGCCGAGTTTTTCGCTAATTTAGAACCTGTGGTGTAACGATGTACGTGGTTGAATTGCAGTTTGAGTGTTTTGATAACACGACTATTTCGGCGGTAGATAAAGCGATTAATGGCCTAATGGATGCTTTACGCTATAACGGTCAAGTGCTTGGGCGTGAATTCCCCATCGTGATGGGAGAGGGCGAGTTCTTTGTGCGGGTGGTTTGCCCAGAGCAAGAAAGCTTACACCCTAAGTATCATTCTGATTTTGTTAGGGTGTGCCTGAGTCGCTTGACGGAGGCTAGTTTGCTGGCTCCGAAAGCCCGTTTGTTGGGGCGCGATCTTAATTCTGAGCAAGCCGCTGATGATGTTTTGCCTAGCTGGCAGATACTTTACACCACTTATGTACACACTTGTTCTCCGCTGCGCAGTGGTGACACATTGCTGCCGATCCCTTTATATCGTAATTCTGCGACCTTAAATGGCGATCATAAAGCAGTGATCAAATGGCAAACAGAGTGGCAGGCGTGTGATGAACTTCAGATGGCGGGTGGTTGCCGAGCAGAACACGCTGCATTGCACGAGATTTGCGATGTGGACAGTGTGCTGTTTATTAGAGGATGGGATTTACGAGGACGAATTGAGTTTTTGACCCACATCCCTACTTATTACTACCAGTATCGAGTTGGCGGCCAGAGCCTAGCGGACGAACAAGCCAGAAAATGCCCGAAATGTGGGGGAGAGTGGCTACTCAATGAACCGCTGCACGACATTTTCCATTTTAAGTGCGACCCGTGCCGTATTGTGTCCAATATGTCTTGGGATCATATTAAGTAAGCAGGTGCGTGTTGTTGATACGAAAAAGCCGATACATCGCGTATCGGCTTTTCTGTTTTTATAGGCTTTTTTGCACAGGTAATAGGTTTATTAATTACCAGCCTTTTACTGCACCACCGTCAAAAATTTTCGAAGCGGCTTGGTACACTTCTTCTGTTTGGTAGGCTTTAACAAAGTTAGTCACGTTTTCAGCATTCAGATTTTCTGCACGAGAAACAATGATATTGACATAAGGTGACTCTTTATCTTCAACGAACACACCATCTTTTTCAGGCGTTAGATTGATTGAGCTGGCGTAGGTCGTGTTGATGATCGAGAGCGTAACGTCGTCAAGTGAACGAGGCAGTTGCGCGGCATCTAACTCAACAATAGTGATGTTTTTTGGGTTGGCGACCACATCACGTACCGTTGCCAGTAGGCCTGCTCCGTCACGTAGAGTAATAAGGCCTTGCTGTTCTAGCAGCAGTAAAGAGCGACCAAGGTTGGTTGGATCGTTAGGTACCGCAATACGAGAGCCATCTTGAATCTCATCAACCGATTTCACTTGTTTTGAATAGCCAGCAATCGGGTAAACAAAGGTGTTACCTGCAATCGCTAATTTGTAACCGCGGTCAGCGATCTGTTGATCAAGGTATGGCTTGTGTTGGAATGCATTGATATCAATCGAACCATCATCCAGTGCCGCATTAGGGGTAACATAGTCGGTAAACGTCACGAGTTCTACATCTAGGTTGTATTTTTCTTTTGCAATTTTTGCTGCAACTTCAGCAACTTGTGCTTCAGCACCGGCAATGACACCCACTTTGATTTTATTGTTGTCGACCGCTTTTTCACCACAGCCTGCCAGCACGAGTGCTGAAGCGCTAACGGCTAGGGTAAGTAGAGCTTTAAGGCTAAATTTCATGATTAACTCCTTGTTATAAAACGAATCTGTGTTTTAACTTTATTGTGATTTAACGGTGGTCGACACGGCGGACAAACTTATCGCCAATCGATTGAATAATTTGTACTAAGACAATCAACATCACCACGGTGACCGTCATGATGCCTAAGTCGTAGCGATGAAAGCCGTAACGAATAGCGACATCGCCCAAGCCACCGCCGCCAACGGTTCCGGCCATGGCAGAGTAACTTACTAGAGTGACCATAGTGATGGTGACTGAGTTGACAATCGTTGGTAGCGCTTCAGGAAGCAACACTTTACGAATAATTTGGATCGGCGTAGCCCCCATTGACTGCGCAGCTTCGACCAAACCAGTGGGCACTTCCAGCAATGCACTTTCAATTAAACGAGCGACAAATGGAATTGCGCCAATCGTCAGCGGCACAATGGCCGCCGTGGTGCCAATAAACGTACCGACAAGCAGTTTTGTCACCGGAATAATGGCCACCATAAGCACCAAAAATGGCACAGAGCGACCAATGTTGACGATGGCACCAAGAATGCGGTTCAGCTGAGTGTTTTCGAGAAGGCCGCCTTTTTTGGTGGTATGTAAAATAACCCCCAGTGGAATACCAACCACGAAACCGACGATGCCCGCGACAGCGACCATGTAGAGTGTTTGCCAGGTTGCCATCAGTAGAAGATCGCCATTCAGGTTTAACCAAGCGGTGATGGTGTTAAAGGACATAACCAAGTACCTCTACTTTTACGTTGTTTTCGCGAAGAAATTCAAGAGCGGCCGTATCGTCCGACTCATTACCAAACAGTTCAGCGACCATCATGCCGAATTTAACGCCACCAGCGTAATCAAGGTCAGAACTTAATATACTGACATCAATATTAAATTTACGGGCAATTTGTGTCATCAAGGGAGCATCAACCGTTGCGCCTGTAAACTCTAATCGCACCAGCGGGTAGCTACCTTTTACGCGAGTGGCTTGCAGGCGAGCTTGGTAATCTTCCGGAATTGATAAATCGAGCGTTGAGCGAATAAATTGATGAGCTAAGGCGGTTTTAGGGTGAGCAAAAATCTCGCCAACTGTGCCTTTTTCAACCAGTTCACCGTCGCCAATAATCGCCACTTCGTGGCAAATACTTTTTACCACATCCATTTCGTGAGTAATTAGCAAAATGGTGATATTGAGTGTGCGGTTGATCTCTTTCAATAGCTCTAAAATCGATTGAGTCGTCGCAGGATCAAGCGCACTGGTGGCTTCGTCACACAGCAATACTTTGGGATCAGAGGCGAGTGCTCGCGCTATTGCAACACGTTGCTTTTGACCACCACTCAGATTTGCAGGATAAGTTTCGCGCTTATCCGTCAGGCCGACCAGTTGCAACAGCTCTGACACTTTCTTTTCAATGCTATTTTTTTCGACACCAGCCAGCTCAAGTGGCAGAGCAACGTTGTCAAATACCGTACGTGATGAAAGCAAATTGAAGTGTTGAAAGATCATGCCAATGTTGCGACGAGCTTGGCTGAGTTCTGATTTGCTCAGTTGAGTTAAATCAACGCCATCAACCACAACCGAACCTGTTGTTGGAGCTTCTAGCATGTTGACGCAGCGAATCAGTGTACTTTTCCCTGCACCTGACGAGCCAATTACACCAAAAATAGTGCCTTGCTTAATGTGAAGATTAATCTCTTTCAAAGCATGAATTTCCTTATTGCCTTGATAGAAAACTTTATTTACTTGATTAATTTGAATCATCGGAAAACCTGTGCAGGGATAACAGAATAAAATGTTGAACTCTCTCTCACTTGTTGGACGATGCTATGGCTTAACTTGATTTAAGTCAATAGATATTTTTACGTCTAGACGTCTAAACGCTTTGGTGAATTAGGTAGTGATGAAAAAAATAAAGCGTGTAATAATCATCATATCTGGCGTGATATGAGAGAGTTATTTTGGCTAAACCTGCAGTGTTTTTAGATCGCGATGGCGTGATCAACGTTGATCATGGCTATGTTCATGATGAGCATGATTTTGAGTTTATCGATGGTGTATTTGAAGCTACTAAGAAGTTTCAAGACATGGGGTATTTGCTGGTTTTGGTGACCAACCAATCAGGTATCGCTCGTGGGAAATTTAGTGAAGAGCGCTTTTTATCTTTAACGCAATGGATGGACTGGAATTTTGCCGATCACGGTGTCGAGTTTGATGGTATTTATTACTGCCCGCACCATGCAGAGCACGGTGAAGGTAAGTATAAAGAAGAGTGTGATTGCCGCAAACCCAAGCCTGGTATGTTTATCTCCGCACGGGACTTTCTTGATATCGATATGGAAAAATCCGTGATGATAGGCGATAAAGCTGAAGACATGATGGCTGCACAAGCCGCAGGTGTTGGTACTCGTGTGTTAGTGCGTACCGGTAAACCCGTTACTGAGCAAGGTGAATTACTCGCCACCGTGGTACTTGATAGTATTCGCGATGTCCCTGCTTTTCTTGCACCGTAAAAATTCCCCCCTTTGTGGAAGGCAATATGAATAAATCATTTCTTTTTGTTGGATTCAGTGTTGGTTTTTTAGCAGCATGCTCACCACATTACGCGAACGATTCGCGCGGTGAAAGTGAGAACCTGTTCCAGCATTATCAATGCCGTTCTGGTGAGCATTTTGATGTTGCGTATATTGAGCAACAGTCAGCCGTTCTCCGTATTGCCGATCGCGAATATACATTAATACAAATTCCAGCCGCCTCTGGCGCAAAGTATGTGATCGACGATAGCGAGCAAACTCAGCCTCAAACCGTGCTTTTACATACGAAAGGCGATGAGGCTTTGCTCGAAGTGGGAGCAACGACTTATCAAGGCTGTACCACTCAATAATTCATTTAAGATAAGCGCATGCTATCTTCCATTTTTATTTACGCTATAGGTTCGCATGAGCAGAAAACTGACTATCTTGGATATTGCAAAACTGTCTGGTGTTGGTAAATCGACGGTTTCTCGTGTATTGACGAACGACCCAAAAGTGAAGCCTGAAACACGAGCAAAAGTGGAACGCGTTATCCAAGATTCTGGGTATGTGCCACTGAAATCGGCTCAGTTAATGCGTGGTGGCAGTGAAAAAGTGATTGGCGTGATTATCTCACGCCTTGAGTCACCGTCTGAAAACCGTGCCGTGGGGCGAATGCTACAGGTGTTGTATCAAAATGGGTACGATGTGGTGATTATGGAAAGCCAGTTTGATCGCACTAAAACGAACGAGCACCTTGAGGTTTTACATAAGCGTAATGTGGATGGTGTAATTGTATTTGGTTTTACCGATCTCGATATCACACAACTCAACCTATGGGCATCGCGAGCGGTTGTGATTGCGATGGATGCCGATAAAGTCTCATCGATTAACTATGACAATTATGGTGTTATTCAAGGCGCGCTTGCTCATTTGACTTCGAAAAATCGAGTTCATATTTCCTACATTGGGGTCGATCCTAGCGATAAAACGACAGGTAAATTACGTTTAGATTCGTACTTAGATTGGTGCAAACAAAGTGGATGCACTCCCAATTATCGCACTGGACGTTTGCATCATGAAAGTGCCTACCAACTGGTTGATGAAGTGCTGAATGATCAGACTCAAGCTATCGTGTGCGCCAGTGACACTCTGGCACTTGGCGTGATTAAACGTCTCCAAGAATTGGGCCGAGATGATATCGCCGTCACTGGTGTGGGTGGTAATGAGCTGCTCTCTTTTCTTTTCCCTAATATTTATAGTATTGATCCTGGCTATGCTCAAGCGGGAGAAAAAGCAGCTAATTTATTGATTTTACAGCTTAATAATGAAATGAACCCTGCACACATCACTCAACAACCGCTAACAAGCTAACTCCTTATTTCTTAAAGTGAATTACAATTAGTCTGTGATCTTATTCAATTAATGGGATTGTTCCCATTTTTACCTTTTATTATTTATGTCAATATTGCACTTGTAGGTGGGAATGTTCCCATTAAAAAGAAAAACAGACAGTATTCCAATATAGGGTGGGCAAAAGTATGGCCAAGATAGCGAAGCAAGACGTGATACGTCTTATCGAGCTGGTAGGTGGTAAAGAGAACATCGCCAGTGTGAGTCACTGTTTGACTCGTTTACGCTTTGTTTTAAATGATACCGACAAGGCGGATAAAAAAGGACTAGAACAGCTGAGCATGGTTAAAGGGTGTTTTACCAATGCTGGGCAGTTTCAAGTTGTGATTGGTACTGAGGTGGACGAAGTTTACGCCATCTTAATCGGGCTTTCAGGCAAAGAAGCCGTTTCTAAAGATGAAGCGAAGAAAGCCGCTCGCCAAAACATGAACTTTTTAGAACGTGGCATTTCGCATCTTGCGGAAATCTTTGTTCCTTTGCTGCCAGCGATCATCACCGGCGGTTTAATCCTCGGTTTTCGTAATGTCATTGGCGACATTCGCATGTTCGATGGAAAAACTTTGGTTGAAATTAGCCAATTTTGGGCCACGGTTCATTCTTTCTTATGGTTAATTGGCGAGGCTATTTTCTTCTTCCTACCGGTTGGTGTTTGTTGGTCAACGGTGAAAAAGTTAGGTGGAACACCGATACTGGGTATTACTTTGGGTGTGACTCTGGTTTCGCCTCAATTAATGAATGCTTATCTGATCGGTAAGCAGATGCCCGAAGTGTGGGATTTTGGCTTGTTTGTGATAGAGAAAGTCGGCTATCAAGCTCAGGTGATTCCTGCAATGTTGGCGGGTGTTGCTCTGGCGTTTATTGAGACAAACTTAAAGCGCATCATCCCTTCTTATCTTTACCTCGTTGTTGTGCCGTTTATCTCTATCATATTGTCCGTTATTTTGGCCCACGCTTTAATTGGTCCATTTGGTCGCGTATTGGGCGATGGCGTCGCGTTTGCGGCTAAAGCTGCAATGACTGGCGATTTTGCGGTTATCGGTTCAATGGTGTTCGGTTTCTTGTATGCGCCACTGGTCATTACCGGGATTCACCACACCACTAACGCGGTGGATCTGCAATTGATGCAAGAAATGGGTGGTACGCCAATTTGGCCACTGATTGCACTGTCAAATATTGCTCAAGCGTCTGCGGTCGTCGGTATCATCTTTATCAGCAAAAAACACGGTGAGCGAGACATCTCTGTTCCTGCGGCTATTTCGGCTTATTTGGGTGTGACAGAGCCAGCGATGTATGGTGTCAACTTAAAGTACAAGTTCCCAATGCTAAGCGCCATGATTGGTAGTGCTATTGCAGCCGCAATTTGTGGTAGTGCAGGGGTGATGGCGAATGGCATCGGTGTGGGTGGTTTACCAGGTATTCTTTCGATTCAACCACAATACTGGGGTATTTACGGCATCGCGATGCTGGTGGCGATGGCCGTCCCAATTCTGCTTACTCTGTTTTTATACAAACGAGCTCAAGCTAAAGGCGAGCTAGAGCCAGCAAGTGCATAACCTTTCATTCGAGTGGTGAGTTTTCACCACTCATTTTCATTTTGGTAAGTGAGTTGTCAATATGGTTATAACCAAGAGTGATAGTCAGTGGTGGAAAACTGCGACCATCTATCAGATTTATCCCAAAAGTTTTTGTGATAGCGGCAATAAAGGAACGGGAGATATCAAAGGGATCATCTCTAAACTGGATTACTTGCACCGCTTGGGAATTGATGCCATTTGGCTGACACCCATTTATTCATCTCCGATGGTTGATAACGGTTATGACATTTCGGATTATTACAGTGTCAATCCTCAATTCGGTAGCATGCAAGATTTTGATGAACTGCTGACTCAAGCTCATCAAAGAGGGATCCGTATTATTATGGATATTGTGGTTAACCACACCTCAACCGAGCACGCTTGGTTTCAGTCGGCGTTGGGTGATAAATCAAGCCCGTATCGTGACTATTATATTTGGCAAGACCCGATTAATGGTCAGGCTCCAAATAATTGGCAGTCAAAGTTTGGTGGCAGTGCATGGGCGTTAGATGACGCAACAGGGCAATATTATCTGCACCTATTTGCCAAAGAGCAGGCTGATCTTAATTGGGAAAATCCTCAAGTTCGCGAGGAAGTAAAGCAAGTGATTCGTTTCTGGGCAGAGAAAGGAGTGGATGGCTTTCGTCTCGATGTGATTAATTTAATCTCAAAAGCACAGGATTTCAGTGATGATCACCAAGGTGATGGCCGCCGTTTTTATACCGATGGCCCGCGCGTGCATGAATTCTTACAAGAGATCAGCCAAGCGGTTTTCCAACAATACGGCAGTGTCACTGTGGGGGAAATGTCCTCAACAACGCTTGAGCATTGCCAGCAATATTCAAGCTTGGATGGCAAAGAACTTTCGATGGTGTTTAACTTCCACCATTTAAAAGTGGATTATCCGAACGGTGAAAAATGGACGAAAGCGCCATTTGATTTCTTGCAATTGAAGCAGATTTTCAACCATTGGCAAACGGGTTTAAATGGTAAAGGGTGGGGAGCACTTTTTTGGTGTAACCATGATCAACCTCGTATCGTGAGCCGTTTAGGGGATGATCAACGTTATCGCGTTGAGTCGGCAAAAATGTTGGCCGCATCGATTCATATGATGCAAGGCACGCCTTATGTTTATCAAGGTGAAGAAATTGGCATGACCAATCCCGGCTACACCGCTATTGAACAGTACCGAGATGTGGAAAGTACTAACATTTACGACATCATGGTGAACCAGCAAGGGGTAAGTCATGAAGCCATGATGGCCATTCTTGCACAAAAATCCCGTGACAATTCTCGCACGCCAATGCAATGGAATGCAGAGCGCTTTGCTGGTTTTAGCCAAGGTCAGCCTTGGCTAGACATTGCAGAAAACTATCAAGAATTGAATGCGCAACGGGCGTTAGCTGATGAGCAATCGGTGTTCTATTTCTACCAAGAGTTGATAGCGCTGCGCAAAAAAATCGGTGTAATTACCGATGGTGATTACACCGATTTACTACCCGATCATAAAGAGATTTTTGCCTACCAGCGACGCAACGCGAAACAGGTGCTGATCTGTATCAATAACTATTATGGCGTTGACACCGAATGCGTGCTGCCAAAAGAGTTACCGATTGAGAAAGCAAAATACCTGTTAGGCAACTATACAGATATAAAACCACTCAAAGTTTTGGAACATCAAGTGCTTCGTCCGTATGAAACACGCGTAATTTTGTTCGATTTAGTATCCTGATTGAGTCCTACCCCTATAGGTTCAGTCATTTTTCAGCCCCGAATTTTCGGGGCTTTTTTATCTGCTCTGTTTGTAAGTCACTATCGATTGCACTTTCTCTGTGCTCTTATTGGTTCAACGCGGCAGGTTCAGACTGTTGATGATTTGTTTAATGTTTTAACAACACCACAACTTTGTTGCTTGGTCACAATTAGTCACACAAAGATGAAACACAATCCGCTATAGTTTGCGTTCTTAGCAAACGGATGTGAAACACAATGAACAGTACTCTCTCCCCCTCTTATCGAGTGGTTCTCGTTGAAGACGATTTAGAACTCTCGGAACTGATCAAAGATTTTCTCAACCACTATGAATTTTGTGTCTCAACGGTTGCGGATGGGATTCAAGCCGTTGATCGGATTTTGGATGAGCAACCTGATTTAGTCATTCTGGATATTATGCTACCAGGGCAAAGTGGTATGGATGTCTGCCGCGCTGTCCGAGATCAATACCACGGTATGATCTTAATGCAAACGGCGTTAGACGACGATATTGATCAGGTGATGGGGCTGGAACTGGGTGCCGATGACTATGTCGTTAAGCAGGTTAAACCTCGTTTGTTGCTGTCACGTATTCGAGCTTTACTTCGGAGGCAAGCAAGAGGAGGTCAAAGTGACAAATACGAATTGTGCATAGGTAACTTGTGGATGAATTTACAGCATCGAGCGGTATTACTTGAGCAGCAGCCCATAAAACTCACGACCAGCGAGTTTGAGCTCTTGTATCTACTCGCCCAACATGTCGGCACCATTGTCACGAGAGATGATATCGCTCAGCATGTGCGTGGTTTTGAATATGATGGTTTAGATCGCTCAATTGATCGTCGGATATCACGCTTGCGGCGTGCGCTCGGAGATGATCCTAATGAACCTAAATTGATAAAAACGGTTCGAGGTAAAGGATATCAGCTCTGCGCTGTATCGGAAGGGAAGTGGTCATGATTCGATCTTTTTGGGTACTCTGGGTAGCTGTGTTTCTGCCGATCTTATTACTCAGTATTCCCACGCAATTTAATCCGATCCCATATCTTAGCCGCAGTATCTCTGAAGAGTTTTATAAGCCTGTCTATCAGAGTAACTTTACGTTTCTATCTGAAAAATTACGTCAAGCTCCTCAAGCTGAGTGGACAACGATTATTGACGGCTATGCTAAGCATTTCAGTTACCCACTTCGATTAGAGGCATTAGACAGTTACCACGCCTCCCTAGAAGTTTATCAAGCGTTGCAAAAAGGCGAGATCATTTTTCAAGATGGTGATCCTATGGCACTTTTGCAAAGAGTGTTGAACAGTGACAAAGTGCTCTATTTCGCGATCAATGAACCGAGAGAACTCGCTGCGCTTAACCAGTCCAGAGGTACATTATACCTCGCGGTAGAAGATCTCCGTAGCCAACCTCGCACTCAATGGCAAACCAGTATTGCTGAGAAAAATAGCCGAATACCTTTAGAGTTGAGTCTATTGCAAGAGCAAGATTTGTCACCCATCGAGCGAAGTAAATTGTTGGCTGATGAAGAGCAGATGACCAGTTATATCAATCAACAAGGCAGCATGATCTTATTGGCTGCGGTGGATGAGAATACGTTGTTACGCGTCGAGGACAATATTTCCTACCAAACCCAATTAAAGCTCACCACGGCTATCGGCGGTTTCTTTTTTTTAGCCATTTCTGTGGCCTTAGTTATGTGGATTTATCCTTTATGGCGAGATCTGAAACGTCTGGTAAAAACGGCGAATGAATTTGGCCAAGGAGTATTATCTCGTAGAGCGACGACATCTCGGCTGTCCGTGGTCTCTCAGCTCAGTCATTCTTTTAATAACATGGCAAATAACATCGAAAAGCTGATTGCCAGCCAAAGAACCTTAACCAACGCTGTGGCGCATGATTTACGAACACCGCTCTACCGTTTACGCTTTGCATTTGAAATGCTTGAGGATGAAGACATTGCCTTAAACCAGAAAGAAAAATACCGCCAAGTAATTCACTCCAGTATTGAAGATCTCGATCATTTGATTAACCAGACACTTGTTTTGTCGCGCTATAACCGCATCACGGATATTCGCCATTTTTCTTATTGCCACTTTGCCGACAATTTGGTTGCAGAAGCGGAGCATTTCCAGCTTGAAAACCCGCAACTCACATTGCGTGTCAGCGTGTTGGATTCGTTGCGACAGCAAACGATATTTGTCGATAATCGAGCTTTATTGCGGGCCGTTAAAAACTTGCTGAGTAATGCCGCGCGATTTGCGCAGCAAGAGATCCATCTCTCGTTGAACGAATCTGATGGGCAACTTTTTTTGGTGGTCGAAGACGATGGCCCCGGTATTGCGCCAGATGATATTGAACGTATTTTTGAGCCCTTTACTCAAGTGAATAATCAAGAGCGTAATAGTGAAAAAGGCCATGGTCTTGGGCTGGCGATTGTCAAACAGATCACTCGTTGGCATCAAGGCAAGGTTAGAGTAAAAGTAAATGGTTCAGCATTAGGGGGCGCATGTTTTGAACTGCAATGGCCGAAACAGATTTCTTTACCTAATGTGACCAAACTGGATACAAATGGTCAATAAACTGCTGATGATTTATTTGTATTGAGAATGCTACCTTGAATGGGTCGGTGAATCAGACCGCTCACAAGGAGTAAGCATGAATACCAAACTATTAGCGCTGTTTTTAAGCGGCGTATTTTTCTCATCAACCGATGTGTTTTCTTCATCAATCAATGCCACTAAACCGATGGAATGGATCTCAGCCTTCAGCGATGGTGCCCGCTTAAATGACCAGTTCAGCCAAGCCAATACTCAATCTAATGTGATGATGGATTACGCGCAACAAGATGCTGCAATGTATTTGGACGGTAGTGAAGTCGCCTTTCTTTCCACCAGTACCAGTTACCTCTTCTAATGCTTAACCACAGGAAAATATTATGTTTAAGTTAAACCAGTTGTTCGTGATCCTGAGTGTGCTCGCACTTATCGTGGGATGTAAAGCCGATGATTTGAAAGATGCGGATAAGCTGACTAAGCCTACGGTTAATGCTGGTGCTGATCAGATGCTAATACTGCCAGTAAATAGTATTACGTTGAGCGGAACGGCGAAATCTGAGTTATCAATATATGAAATTAAAACGAAGTCTTGGCGTCAAGTTTCTGGGCCTCAATCGCTTACCTTGATCAATGCAGATTCTCTGAAAGCAACGGCGTTTTATCCTACGATTGCTGGCACGTATGTTTTTGAATTATCAGTCAAAGACAGTGGTGGAAGAAGCAACAGTGACCAGATGCAGGTGATCATTCAGGCGGCCGCGCAAAGCATGCAGCGAGCCTATATGCAGCAGGTTGATGTCGTTGCTTGGCAGTATGCTGATAGGAACCAAGGCATGCTGATCTTTAGTGATTTAGATTCGGTTTCTTTAACCGAAGTGGACACACAATTAGAGCATGCGCTGACCTCGCTCAATAGCGCTGCTGAGTTTGAGCTGCATTTTGTCGCCAATGCTGGGGGAAATATACAAACGGCTTTGTTGTTATTGAATGCCCTTTCTGCTCAAGGAATTCCGATTTGTTTAAGTGAAAGTTCATCTTGCCACTCTTTGGAACAAGGGTTTTTATTGCAGACTGAACTGCCAGAGAGTATCAATTGCAGTGATGCACAAAGCTGTGTTACCGCTCTACTTCAGTATATTGAGGGTTAATTAGGCTACTTAGTGACGTCAGTTTATAGAGCTATGATGTAAAGAAACGAAAAAGCCAGCTCGAAAGCTGGCTTTTTATCGTTCTCAATCGAGAAAATATGGTGGAGGGGGACGGATTCGAACCATCGAAGGCGGAGCCGGCAGATTTACAGTCTGCTCCCTTTGGCCACTCGGGAACCCCTCCGGGTGTTTTCCTATGCTAAAAATAGGCTTGAATGATGTTTTCCCAACATATCAGTCAAGGTTCCTCTTACGAGAGAATATGGTGGAGGGGGACGGATTCGAACCATCGAAGGCGGAGCCGGCAGATTTACAGTCTGCTCCCTTTGGCCACTCGGGAACCCCTCCGGGTATTTTCCTATTCTAAAAATAGGCTTGAATGATGTTTTCCCAACATATCAGTCAAGGTTCCTCTTACGAGAGAATATGGTGGAGGGGGACGGATTCGAACCATCGAAGGCGGAGCCGGCAGATTTACAGTCTGCTCCCTTTGGCCACTCGGGAACCCCTCCGGGTGTTTTCCTATTCTAAAAATAGGCTTGAATGATGTTTTCCCAACGTATCAATCAAGGTTTCTCTTACGAGAGAATATGGTGGAGGGGGACGGATTCGAACCATCGAAGGCGGAGCCGGCAGATTTACAGTCTGCTCCCTTTGGCCACTCGGGAACCCCTCCAGAGGGTTTTCATACAATGTGATTTATAGTGCTTATAACGACACTATTGGCTCACAGTATGCTTAAACAACGTTTTCCCAACGCATTGCTCAAGTGCGGAGCGCATGATAGCAAACTCGCTCTCTCTGTAAAGCCTTTTTCTTATGATTTTGAATTGAATGCTGCCTTTTTGGGCAAAGGGGTGAGGAATGGATAGTTTTGCTCTATTTATACCCTTCCCACTTGAAGCTGCAGCGGTATTGGCTACGTTCGCTCACCCCAATCACATAGTTTATCTATGTTCATGGGGATGAACTTACTTGCCGCCTACCTGCAACTTCAAGTTGTTTGGGTATAGCCTGTGTGTGACGCCTAAAAAGCAGCCGGAGGAGGCTAAGTTATGACGCACGTTACAGATATTTAATAAGATTTACACTCCTTGACGTTCGAGCGTCGTATAAGCAGTTACAATTCAATCAGTCTATTTATTGTTGAATAAAAACTATGAAAAACACGTCTATTCTTTCGTTAATGATGGTTACCTTGCTTACCACACCGTTAAGTGCGTTCGCTGCGCAAGCACCACAAGCCGTTGCGGTGGTCGCAGAGCGTGTGGCAACTCATCAAGTGTCTCAGTCTCTTTCACTGATTGGTAAATTAGAAGCTGAACGAGCAGTGGAGATCTCATCTGAAGTTTCGGGAAAGGTCAGTCATATTGCGATTAAAGCCAATCAAGAGGTCAAGAAAGGTCAGCTCTTAATTCAGCTTAATGATGATAAAGCCAAAGCCGCACTTTCAGAGGCTCAAGCCTATTTGAACGATGAACAGCGTAAGTTGAAAGAGTTTGAACGTTTGGTCAAACGGAACGCCATTACCCAAACGGAAATCGATGCGCAAAAAGCGAGTGTTGATATTGCTCAAGCACGTTTAGATGCAGCAAACGCAAATTTAAACGATCTGCACATTAGCGCGCCATTTAATGGCACGGTTGGTTTTATTGATTTTAGTTTGGGCAAAATGGTCAGTGCAGGGACGGAATTGCTGACTTTAGATGACCTATCGGTGATGCAACTCGATATCCAAGTGCCAGAGCGTTACCTTTCGTTAATCAGTAAAGGTATGACGGTGACGGCGAAGAGTAATGCTTGGGCAAAAAACGAGTTTACCGGCAAAGTTGTGGGTATTGATTCACGCATTAACCGTGAAACCTTGAATTTGCGTGTCCGTATTCATTTCGATAACCAAGATGGCAAGCTAAAACCCGGGATGTTGCTTTCTACTAAGTTAAATTTCCCAGCGATTGAAGCGCCCATTATCCCCGTTCAAGCACTCGAATATTCAGGCACTAAACGCTATGTCTATGTGATTGATAGCAATAATAAAGTAATACGCACGGAAGTTTGGCTTGGCGCGCGGATCGACAATAAAGTGGTGATTGATAAAGGTTTAGCCATTGCCGATAAGATCGTGGTGCAAGGTATCGTGAATATGAGAAACGGCATTGCCGTTACTGAAGTCAATGTGGATGGCTCACCGATACAAAAGGATGACAAATAATGTGGTTATCCGATGTTTCAGTGAAGCGCCCCGTGGCGGCGGTGGTATTAAGCTTACTATTGTGCGTTTTTGGTCTAGTGTCATTTTCTAAGCTTTCGGTCCGGGAAATGCCCGATATTGAAAGCCCGGTGGTTTCAATCAGTACTCGCTATGCAGGGGCTTCAGCTACCATCATTGAAAGCCAAATCACTTCTGTATTGGAAGATCAACTGGCAGGCATTAGCGGGATTGATGAAATTGAATCCACCACGCGCAATGGCATGTCACGGATTACCGTTACCTTTGAACTGGGTTACGATCTCAATACTGGTGTGAGCGATATCCGCGACGCCGTTGCGAGAGCACAGCGCTCATTACCCGATGAAGCAGATGATCCAACCGTATTCAAAAATAATGGCTCTGGTGAAGCTTCTTTGTACATTAATCTCAGTTCTTCAGAGATGGATCGAACCCAACTGACCGATTATATCGAACGAGCTTTGATTGACCGCTTTAGTTTAATCTCTGGCGTCAGTTCTGTGGATGTGTCTGGTGGTCTTTATAAGGTGATGTATGTCAAGCTCAAGCCGAATCTGATGGCTGGGCGGAGTGTCACGACTTCTGATATATCAAGTGCATTGCGCAGTGAAAATATTGAAAGCCCGGGCGGGGAAGTGCGCAACGATTCGACAGTGATGTCGGTGCGTACCGACCGAGCGTACAAAACGGCGCAAGATTTTGACTATTTAGTGGTGAAGCGCGCAAGTGATAATTCGCCGATTTACTTAAAAGATGTTGCCGATGTCTTCATCGGTGCTGAGAACGAAAACTCAACCTTCAAAAGTGATGGCGTGGTTAATGTGAGCATGGGTATTGTGCCACAATCAGATGCTAACCCCTTGGATGTAGCGCAGCGTGTCCATCAAGAAGTCGATAATATTCAGCAGTTTCTACCTAAAGGAACGCGCTTGGCCATTGACTACGACTCAACCGTCTTCATTGATCGCTCAATTTCGGAAGTGTATAGCACACTCTTTATCACGGGTGGTTTAGTGATTTTGGTACTGTACATTTTTATCGGCCAAGTTCGGGCAACGCTAATCCCAGCCGTTACTGTGCCAGTATCATTGATCTCTTCTTTTATTGCCGCTTATTATTTCGGATTCTCTATTAACCTTATCACCTTGATGGCGCTGATTCTTTCCATCGGTTTGGTTGTTGATGATGCGATTGTGGTGGTGGAAAATATATTTCATCACATAGAACAGGGAGAGAAGCCACTGCTGGCGGCTTATAAAGGGACGCGCGAAGTCGGCTTTGCCGTGATTGCCACCACATTGGTATTAGTGATGGTCTTTTTACCGATCTCTTTTATGGACGGTATGGTCGGTCTGTTGTTCACCGAGTTCTCTGTACTTTTGGCCATGTCGGTTCTCTTTTCATCGCTAATAGCGTTAACTTTAACGCCCGTTCTTGGTAGTAAGATTTTAAAGGTCAATGTCAAACCAAACCGTTTTAATCGTTTTGTTGATCGTGTTTTTGGCCGTTTAGAAGCGGGTTACAAATCCTCTTTACGTTTTGCTATCCGTTGGAAATGGGCTGCACCGTTCATCATCCTTGCATGCGTTGGTGGTAGTTATTTTCTGATGCAGAAAGTGCCTTCCCAGCTCACGCCTTCAGAAGATCGCGGTGTTATTTTTGCCTTTGTGCGCGGAGCGGATGCGACCAGTTATAACCGGATGTCGGCCAATATGGATCTTGTTGAGCAGCGGTTAATGCCCTTGGTTGGCAAAGGTTTTCTCAAGTCGTTTAGTATTCAATCGCCCGCGTTCGGTGGGCAAGCGGGTGATCAGACGGGGTTTGTTATCATGATTTTGGATGACTGGAACGAACGAAGCATCACCGCTCAACAAGCATTAGTGCAGGTAAAAAAAGCGCTAACGGGAATTCCCGATGTGCGAGTTATGCCCTTTATGCCCGGCTTTCGTGGTGGCTCTAACGAGCCTGTTCAGTTTGTGTTAGGTGGGTCAGACTATCCTGAACTCAAAAAATGGGCTGAATTGTTAAAAACGGAAGCTGAAAATTCCCCCTTTATGGAAGGTGCTGACACCAATTATTCCGAAAAGACACCTGAACTGGTGGTGACGATTGATAGGCAGCGTGCCGCGGAATTGGGGATCAGTGTCGCGGATATTTCAGATACGTTAGAAGTAATGCTCGGCGGGAAGAGTGAAACCAGCTTTGTTGAGCGTGGCGAAGAGTATGATGTTTATCTCCGTGGGGACGAAAATAGCTTCAATAACGCCTCCGATTTAAGCCAGATCTACATGAGAACCGCATCCGGTGAGCTTGTTACACTGGATGCACTTGCGAAAGTGGAAGAAGTGGCATCATCGATCCGCTTGTCTCATTACAATAAGCAAAAGGCGATCGCGGTTACTGCAAATTTATCGGCTGGTTACACGTTGGGAGAAGCGCTTGATTTTCTTGACAAGAAAGCGATAGAGATACTTCCTAGTGATATTTCCGTTAGTTACTCAGGTGAGTCAAAAGATTTTAAAGAAAACCAATCGAGCGTAGCCATTGTATTTGCGTTAGCGCTGCTTGTCGCTTATTTGGTACTAGCCGCCCAATTTGAAAGTTTTATCAACCCGTTAGTGGTGATGTTGACGGTGCCGATGGGTGTGTTTGGCGGCTTTCTTGGTCTATCAATTATGGGACAAGGTATCAACATCTATAGCCAGATTGGGATGATTATGCTGATCGGTATGGTGACCAAAAATGGCATTTTGATCGTTGAATTTGCCAACCAGCTGCGTGACCGAGGGGTTGAGTTTGAAAAAGCAATTATTGATGCTTCAGCGAGGCGCTTACGGCCAATCATGATGACCGCATTTACTACTTTAGCAGGTTCAATCCCATTAATTATCTCGACAGGAGCAGGCTATGAAAGCCGAGTTGCGGTGGGTACGGTGATTTTCTTCGGTATGGGTTTTGCCACTTTAGTCACTCTGTTTGTTATCCCTGCTATGTATCGTTTGGTCTCGGCATCAACACGCTCTCCAGGTCATGTTGAAGCTGAACTTAATCAAGAACTGCTGCATGATGTTAAAACCAGAAGTGTTCACTGATTAACGTATCAAGAGCCTGCGCCCTGCAGGCTCTTCTTTGTTCACCGTTCACACCTATTCCATTCACCGTTATCTATGCCCATTAGATGAAATCACATGCGGCCGGCTTATCACATCAAGTTATTTGAATATACAAGCGAGATATCAAATGGTTAATGCCATTTTCGATAATCCATCAAAATAGCCAGTTCATTTTTCCTATTTAAATCTTAGGTATTAATTATAGATAGACTCAATTTTGAGACACCCATTGCAATGCGCCTTGCGATACTCTATCCACCTCTTTAATACAGAGACAAAATGAAGTGAATGCATCAGTAATGGCCATGGAAAATAAAAAACTCTCTATCCTCATCGTATGCATGGGAAATATATGCCGTTCACCGCTTTCTGAAGCTGTTTTGAGCCAAAAAGCGCAACAACATGGAATTAATTTATTTGTTGAAAGCGCTGGTACTGTGAATTATCAAGTGGGCCGAAAACCAGATCCCAAAGCAATATCTGTCGCTGAGCAGCGTGGCTATTCAATGTCAAATTTAAGAGCAAGGCAGGTTTGTTCTGAGGATTTCGAAAAATTTGATCTTATTTTTGCCTTAGATAAAGCTAACTTAGCGGATCTGATTGACATTTGTCCTGCTAGACATAAAGAGAAACTTTCACTGTTTCTATCGCATAGTCACATCGGTGTCACGGAAATCCCTGATCCTTACAAAGGAAATATTCATATGTTTGAACGGGTTTTGGAACTGATAGAGAGCGGGGCCCAAGGGATCATCGAACATATATCTAAACAATATCAATTAAAGGAAAGTGCAATGAAACTTTGTGTGTAACACATAGAAAGTTTTATATGACTTTTTGATTACCCACCCCAAAAAACAAAGCAACAGTTTGGCAATTAATTTCTACTCATAGTTTGTAGGTAGGTGATTAAATGTGGGTGGTTAATAAGTTTTCTCTTATATACATAAAGCAAAAAATGTGAAGAAAATGCGCATTCTAGAGGCGACATCTAGTGGCGGTAGCGTATTTAACCGTTGCTATTCACCATTTTTATCTACTTTTTGAAGAAATAGCGTTGAACAGTTTGTTCTTAACAGTCGTTTAGTTTAGCCCAAGGAAATAAATAAAGTGAAAAAAATACTCATTGCGTTTGGTACACGACCTGAAGCAATTAAAATGGCGCCTCTAGTTCATCAGCTTAAACAAGATAACCGCTTCGACACAAAAGTATGCGTCACTGGCCAGCACAGGGAAATGCTTGACCAGGTTTTAGAGTTGTTTGAAGTGGTGCCTGATTTTGATCTTAATATCATGGAACCAGGGCAAACCCTGACGACAGTAACGACTAAAATCTTGAACGGTATGGAAACGGTTCTAAAAGACTTTCAACCAAACATTGTCTTAGTTCATGGCGATACCGCTACAACGTTTGCGACTTCACTTGCTTGTTATTATCAGCAAATTGCAGTCGGCCATGTTGAGGCTGGATTACGCACCGGCAATATTTATTCCCCTTGGCCTGAAGAAGCGAACCGCAAGCTTACGGGTGCATTGGCTCACTACCATTTCGCACCAACGGCAACATCTCAACAAAATTTATTGGATGAAAATTATTGCCTCGAGAACATCCATATTACGGGGAATACCGTCATTGACGCCTTGTTTATGATCCGTAACAAGATTCACAACGAGCAAGATCTCAATGCTACGCTGGCACACCAGTTTCCGATGCTTGATAACAATAAAAAACTCATTCTTGTTACAGGCCATCGCCGTGAAAGTTTTGGTGATGGATTTGAGCGTATTTGTGAAGCCTTATCCATCACAGCAAAGCGTCACCCTGACTGTCAAATTCTTTATCCGGTACATCTTAATCCGAATGTTCAAGAGCCCGTCAATCGTCTTTTAAAAGGCATTGAAAACATTTTCTTAGTGGATCCACAACAGTATTTGCCCTTTGTCTATTTGATGGACAGAGCACACATCATTTTAACCGATTCCGGTGGTATTCAAGAAGAGGCACCGTCGCTAGGGAAGCCTGTATTAGTGATGAGAGACACCACCGAACGACCTGAAGCGGTAAGCGCGGGGACCGTCAAGCTAGTTGGGACTAACACACAACTGATTTGTGAAGAGTTAGACCAGTTGCTTAGTGATGAGCGCGCTTACCAACTCATGAGTCAAGCACATAATCCATACGGTGATGGCAAAGCCTGTCAACGTATCGCCGACATTCTAGCAAGATAAGATTTAAGGAAAATAAGATGTTTAATAAAGTTTCTGTGATTGGTTTAGGGTATATCGGCTTGCCAACGGCTGCCGTTATTGCTTCGCGTGGTATTGAAGTGATTGGCGTAGATGTCAATCAACACGCTGTCGATACAATCAACAAAGGTGAAATTCACATTGTCGAGCCGGATTTAGATATCGTAGTTCGAAGTGCAGTGATGACTGGCAAACTAAAAGCAACTGTGACAGCTGAACCAGCTGATGCTTTCTTAGTGGCGGTACCCACACCATTTAAAGGTGATAATCACGAGCCTGATCTTAGCTATATAGAAGCCGCGGCCAAAGCGATTGCACCAGTTCTGGAAAAAGGCAACTTGGTGGTATTGGAAAGTACTTCCCCAGTCGGTGCGACAGAAAAGCTTTCCGCATGGCTAGCAGAGGCTCGTCCTGATTTAACTTTCCCACAGCATAAAGGTGACACGGCTGACATTAAGGTAGCGCATTGCCCAGAGCGAGTTTTACCGGGTTATGTACTACAAGAATTGGTCAGCAATGACCGAGTGATTGGTGGTATGAGTAAATCGTGTAGTGAGAAGGCGATGGCTCTGTATAAAACCTTTGTTAAAGGCGAATGCATCATCAGCAACTCTCGTACGGCGGAGATGGCGAAATTAACAGAAAACTCCTTTCGCGACGTCAATATTGCATTCGCGAACGAACTTTCCCTTATTTGTGAGAAATTAAAAATCAATATTTGGGAATTAATTAAATTGGCCAACCGCCACCCTCGGGTCAACATATTAAACCCAGGACCAGGTGTTGGCGGGCACTGTATTGCAGTTGACCCTTGGTTTATTGTTAACAGCTGCCCAGAAGAAGCAAAACTGATTGCTGCTGCTCGTCATGTTAATGATGGTAAACCACACTGGGTCGTTGATCAGGTAAAACAAGCGGCAGATCAGTTCAAAAAACCAGTTATTGCTTGCTTAGGTTTGGCCTTTAAAGCTGATATTGATGATTTACGTGAAAGCCCAGCTTTAGACATCACTTTGCATTTAGCACAAGACAATATTGGACAAATTCTAGCGGTAGAGCCAAATATCCACCAATTACCGGGTAAGTTAACAGAACATGATGTTGAGCTAGTCTCGCTAGAGCGTGCTTTAGAGTTAGCCAATATCGTTGTGGTGCTGGTTGATCACCGAGATTTTAAAGAAGCAGATAAAACGGCGTTTGCCAAGAAAGTCGTGATTGATACTCGTGGTGTGGTTGCATAAATATAGATTAATTAGTGTTTATATTTTGTTATTATGATAAGCAATGAGAGTATGTGTGATATATAGAATTTTTAATAGACTTGATTTAATGTCAATTGTGCTTTATTTTACTTTTACATTGATGTTGTTAGGCCATAACTTATTTGATAGAAAAGTTCTTTTTCTTGTTTTTTGCATATATCTTATTGCTAATATCAAAGAGCTTCCTTATATCATCTCAGGTCTTATATCGAATTTTGCCTTAATATCTGTATTGCTATGGTGTGCATTAAGTGCAACATGGTCACAATGGCCTTTTGCTAGTATAGAAGAGACATTAATACAGACGCTGATGTTTCTTACTTGCTTACTTATATCTAATCTATTCACTATGGATAAAGTGCTTCGGTTTTTATTTTATTCAGCGATAACGGTCGTTACGATTAACTTTGCTTATATAATTGTTTTTTTTAATGATGCTATTAGTCCAAATGGTATGCGAGGAATATATAATCATAAAAATAATTTTGGTCTTGCCATGGCGCTATGTTCAATGTTTATATTATTTAATGAAGATTGGAAAAAAAGAAAAGCAATACTTTTTTTTCTCATCATTTCTGTTTTACTATTGATGCTTTCCTTATCAAAAACCTCGATAATACTGTTTTTTATTTCGTTGATTTCTGGTTTTTTAATTTCTAAATCTAAAATTAGCAGTCACAGTTTTTTTTCGGCATCATTATCATGGATGATATT
>NZ_CAWPDB010000148.1:0-23472 GCF_963886625.1 Vibrio sp. V23_P3S9T160 | reverse complement strand
CGTTGTGCTCAGTGCCGTCCATTGGTCGATCCAAATGTATAAATCCGAGTTTTTCATATAACTGAATGGCGGATGTCATACTAGATAACGTATCCAAATAGCAAGATTGATAACCTGCATTTTGAGCAAATGATAGGCATGCTTCACTGAGCATTTTTCCCAGCCCGCAACCGCGACTTTCTGGTAATAAGAAGAGTTTTTTTAGCTCACAGATCCGTTGGCTATGATGAAAGGCTGCAATACCTGCTCCACCGACAATGATGCCGTCACGTTTGGCTACCAGATAAAGGCTGCTTCTCTCTTGCGTATAATGTTGACTCATGTTTTCCACTTCAGCATCAGATGGGCCAAAACCCTCACCGATGGCCCCAAATTCAGCGCCTACAGATTGGATAATTTTACAAATGTCCGGATCATCTTGTGGTTTGATTGGTGTTATCGTGATGTTCATTGTTTCTTCTTAAAAATAGTCATGTTTTTATTATTGTTTGGGGAGAGGGAGGTAATATCAAGAGAGCGGCAAAAATAATGCCGTTTTTTTGTTCAAGAGCAAGCGTCAGTATCATTTCAATTTGGCTTTAGAGGTGGCTTTCGATACTATGTGCAGCTATCTGAAAAATACAAAAACATCCTATACGGACACTACCTACAGGTAGATGAGGAAACGATGCAACATCTAGAAGAGATTATTGCTAATGCGACCGCAGCGATTAATGCTGCCGATTCGCTAGTCGCACTTGATGAAGTGCGTGTTCAGTACTTGGGTAAAAAAGGTGAGTTAACCACTCAGCTACAGAGCCTAGGTAAATTGCCACCCGAAGAACGTCGCGCTGCAGGTCAAGAGATCAACGTTGCGAAAGAGACAGTGCAACACGCCATTGCTACGCGTAAAGATGCTTTGCAGCGAGCAGAGTTAGAAGCCAAACTAGCGGCTGAAACGATTGACGTTACTTTGCCTGGACGCCGCATTGAAAATGGTGGCTTACACCCAGTGACTCGCACAGTTGAACGCATTGAGCAGTTCTTTGGTGAGCTTGGTTTTCATGTTGAATCTGGCCCTGAAATTGAAGACGCCTTCCACAACTTTGATGCGTTGAATATCGCTGCCGATCACCCAGCACGTACTGATCACGATACCTTCTTCTTTAATCCAGATTTAATGTTGCGTACACACACGTCAGGTGTGCAAATTCGCACTATGGAAAATGGTCAACCGCCGTTTCGTTTTATTGCGCCGGGCCGCGTATATCGTAATGACTACGACCAAACACACACACCAATGTTCCATCAGGTTGAAGGAATGTTGGTTGATGAGCACGTCAATTTTGCTCAGCTTAAAGGTATTTTGAACGATTTCTTATGTAACTTCTTTGAAGAAGAAGTTGAAGTGCGTTTCCGTCCTTCTTATTTCCCATTTACAGAACCTTCTGCGGAAGTGGATGTGAAGGGTAAAAATGGTAAATGGCTTGAAGTTCTAGGCTGTGGCATGGTTCACCCGAACGTTTTGCGCAGTGTTGGTATTGACCCTGAAAAATATTCTGGCTTTGCATTTGGTATGGGTGTTGAGCGTTTAACGATGCTTCGTTATGGCGTCAACGACCTACGCGCGTTCTTTGAGAACGATCTGCGCTTCCTCAAACAATTCAAGTAATTCAAGGGTAAACACAATGAAATTCAGCGAATCATGGCTTCGTGAGTGGGTTAACCCTGCGGTTACGACTGACGAACTTACACATCAAATTACAATGGCAGGCTTGGAAGTCGATGACGTTCTTGCTGTCGCCGGTGAATTTACTGGCGTCAAAGTGGGTCACGTTGTGGAATGTGGTCAACATCCAGATGCCGACAAACTGCGTGTAACGAAAGTTGACGTGGGTGAAGAAGAACTGCTTGATATCGTTTGTGGAGCAGCAAACTGCCGCCAAGGCTTAAAAGTGGCGGTAGCGACGGTTGGTGCGGTACTGCCCGGCGATTTCAAGATTAAAAAAGCAAAATTACGTGGTCAGCCTTCTCACGGCATGCTTTGTTCATTCAGTGAGTTAGGGATTGATGTTGAATCCGCTGGCATTATGGAGCTTGCAGAAGATGCCATCGTTGGTACTGATTTCCGCGAATTCCTAAGCTTAGATGATGTGACTATTGATGTTGATTTGACCGCGAACCGCGCAGATTGCTTTAGTATTCGTGGCCTTGCTCGTGAAGTAGGTGTATTGAACCGCATTGATGTCACTGAGCCATCGGTCATCGCTGTTCCTGCTTCAATTGAAGATAAAGTCTCTATTGAAGTGAAAGCACCGGCCGCTTGTCCGCGTTATCTTGGCCGCGTGGTTAAAAACATTAATGTTCAAGCCCAAACACCGCTTTGGATGCAAGAGAAGTTACGCCGCTGTGGTCTACGTTCAATTGATCCAGTGGTTGATATCACTAACTATATCTTGCTTGAACAAGGCCAACCGATGCATGCCTTTGATCTTGCCAAGATCGAAGGCGGTATTGTTGTTCGTATGGCCGAGCAGGATGAAAAACTTACGCTACTCGATGGTACAGAAGCTAAGTTGAATGTCGATACGCTGGTTGTTGCCGATCACAATAAAGCATTAGCCATTGCGGGCATTTTTGGTGGTGAAAGTTCAGGCGTTAGCTCAGAAACCCAAGATGTACTGCTTGAGTGTGCTTTCTTTGCACCAGACCATATCCGCGGTCGTGCTCGTAGCTATGGCCTACATACTGATTCATCCATGCGTTTTGAGCGCGGTGTTGACTACGCGTTGCAAGCCAGTGCGATGGAACGAGCGACGCAGCTTCTGGTTGATATTTGTGGCGGTGAAGTTGCACCTGTGGTTAGTGTTGAGTCTGAAACGGATTTACCTAAACCAAATCAAGTCACACTTCGTCGCACTAAACTGGACAGTTTGCTTGGTCATCACATTGCGGATGCTGATGTGGTTGAAATCCTAAAACGTTTAGGTATGAGTGTTGAGAGCCGTGCAGACAGTTGGGTTGCTACCGCGCCAACGTGGCGTTTTGATATCGCGATTGAGCAAGACTTGATTGAGGAAATTGGCCGTATTTACGGTTACAACAATATCCCTAATCAAGCTCCCGTTGCAGCATTGAGCATGAATGACCACCAAGAAGCAAACTTGCCACTTAAGCGTGTTCGTCATTTGTTAGTTGACCGTGGTTACCATGAAGCGATCACCTACAGCTTCGTTGAGCCAGAGCAGCAGAAACTGATTGTTCCAGATGTTGAACCACTCATTCTGCCTAATCCTATTTCTGCTGATATGTCAGCGATGCGTTTGGGCTTAATCCAAGGTCTATTAAATACCGTGGTTCATAACCAGAAACGCCAGCAGCCACGCGTTCGTTTGTTTGAATATGGTTTGCGTTTTATTCCTGATGCCTCGGCAGAGAACGGTATGCGCCAAGAGCCTATGCTCGCGGGTGTAATATCCGGTACTCGTGGTGAAGAGCACTGGAACATGGACACCGCAACGGTAGATTTCTTCGATCTAAAAGGTGACTTGGAAGCCATTCTTGATTTAACCGCTAACGGCAAAGCTTACAGTTTTACTTCTGTTGCACACCCAGCGCTGCACCCTGGGCAATCGGCCGCCATCGTTGTCGATGGTGAGATTATTGGGGTGATAGGCACTGTTCATCCAGAGCTTGAGCGTAAGTTTGGCTTGAATGGCCGCACCATCGTATTTGAACTTGAATGGTCAGCTGTGAACACCCGTGTAATTCCAGAAGCTGCATCACTGTCTAAGTTCCCAGCGAACCGCCGTGATATAGCACTGGTTGTTGATGGCGCCATTGCTTCAGGTGATATTGTCGATGCATGTCGTAACGCTGGTGGTGAGCTTCTAAAAGAGGCGAAGCTGTTTGACGTTTATGTAGGCAAAGGGGTTGAAGAGGGCAAGAAGAGTTTAGCGATTGCGTTGATGCTTCAATCGACTGAACGTACTTTAGAAGAAGCAGATATTGCAAGCGCTGTTGAATCGATTGTGACTTCAGTAGCGGCACAGTTTGGTGCAGCCCTGCGCGACTAATTCAGAAAGTAGCCCAAGTATATTTGAGCAGGTTCAAGTTGGGCCTGCTTTTTTATATGCAATTTAGTGACAAGTTAGTGTTAAACAAGTCTATGATTTAACAGGTTATAAATTTTTTTATCAGAAATCGATATCCATTCAAAATAGTATGAAATTCTAAAAATGTTGACCGTTATAATATAACTAACTAAATTGTCAGTGTTTTTTCTCAATCTTCGATGCCTAATTGTATAAATGCAGCCAGTCTATGCACTTATTTTGATGAAACTATTAATATTGTTGCGAATAAAAAAGTTGGCGAAAATCAGAAGGTTGGCATACACTTTTCAGGTAAAGCCGATATCCTATTGATTGGCTAAGCGAAAATGCTTTGGCGCTGCTTAGAGGCAGCAAGGTTTAACATAGCTTTGAGGGAAGTTTTATGGCGCTCACAAAGGCCGAATTGGCTGAAAACCTGTTTGAAAAGCTTGGATACAGTAAACGGGATGCCAAGGAAACGGTTGAAGTGTTTTTCGAAGAGATTCGCAAGGCGCTTGAAAGTGGCGAACAGGTAAAACTATCTGGTTTTGGTAATTTTGATCTACGAGACAAAAACGAGCGTCCGGGTCGAAACCCAAAAACAGGTGAGGATATTCCTATCTCCGCTCGACGTGTCGTAACGTTCCGCCCAGGGCAGAAATTAAAAGCCCGAGTCGAGAACATTAATGTCGAAAAATAGACCGAGCAATAGACCACGCTATGCGTGGTCTTTTTTTTCTGTTTATGGTGAGTTAAGGGTTCTGAACGTATTAGGCTGCTTGAATATGAGTAGTGATATACGGCTGCCAGGCGTTTTGGTAGAGCTCGATAGATTGGCGACGAAACTGGTTAATTTGCGCCTTTTCAATATCATGTAACGCTCGCTTCTCTAATGCGGCGACACGTTCAAACTTCTGGATCTGTTCATAGAAACGATGCTCGGGGCCATTTTTCACATCGGCAATGGCTTTAAGATGTAATTGTACTTCTGCAATGACATTGGTTTTAGGAAGTTGAACCAGTAAGTTTAAATCACGATATCCCGATGCCGCAGGCGATTTAAAGCGGTTCTTTACTTTTACGATGCTGGCCTCTCGGCTTAATACTTCATAAGCCTCGACTAAGCTTGGTACATCATTTGCCACAAGGGTTGTTCTGGCTAAATCTGTGATCCTATCAGCTTGCCCACCTAATTCATGTTCTATTTTACTTAATGCTCGGTCACGTGATTTCACGCCAGAAAAGTGAGCCTCTGTTGATGTCAGTAAAGCAGTACTTCTGCACAATGTTTCAAGTTCACGTTGAGCTTGATGAGCTTTACTGTAGAGAATTTCAAAATCGTTATAGGGTTGCAAAGGCTGGTTGTTGGTGGACTGGATGCCATATAAACCGCTTAAACTATGCTTGAACAGTTTAGATGAGAGTTGATTTTTCGATTCACCAACTTTGGCATCACTTTCTGAATTGAACGGAACGGCTGCAAAGGCAGGGGCTCTGCTTAGTACTAAAAGCATCAGTGCCGTAGTACGTAAAAATAGGCTCATTCATTCTCCTTAACTTAGTCTAGGTAAAAGGTGAAACCAAAATAGACCTAAACACGTGATAACCAGAGTCGCTTGCTATGAGATCTTGGGCTAAACAAAGTGAACTCAATAGCTCGTGGAACAATTAATCCATAATTTTGCGCTTTATCACAGGTCTTATCTTCAGACGCCTCGCCAGGCTATCTGTTCAATTTGATGTGTTACCAAGTGTATCTAATGAGGATGAACCAAATATGAACATCTGTATCTGTCTTTATGCTGTTTGTTTAACCCGTTGGGGATTCACTTATTAGTCAGTAGCATGTACTTTGTCTGGCTGTAGATTTTAATCGTAGAGTACGAAGATAATGAAAGATCCCGAGTTTTGGCACAAGAAATGGGCCTCCAACCAAATAGGATTTCACTTAGAAGATGTGAACCCATTGTTGATCGAATATTGGCCTCAACTCTCACCTCAACGAAATGAAAGTGTATTTGTACCATTGTGCGGAAAAAGTGAGGATTTGATATGGCTCGCTTCCCAGCATGAACAGGTTCAGGGTGTAGAGCTGAGTGAAATTGCCGTTCGTTCCTTTTTTGCCGAGCATTTTTATACGCCAACGGTCACTCGCTTAAATGGAGCGCATGAACTGTATCAGTTTGATGAACTGATGATTTATACCGGAGATGTCTTTAGTGCGCCGCTAAAAGCGGTTGAGCTTATCTACGACAGAGCGGCGTTAGTTGCACTGCCCCCTGAAATGCGAGAGGAGTACGTTACTCGCTTGCTTTCACTGTTAAAAGAGGGCGGAAGGGTGCTGCTTGTGACGCTGGATTACGTTCAAAGTGAAATGATGGGCCCTCCATTCTGTGTCGCCAAAAATGAAGTTGAGTCGTTATTCACTGACTGCAAAGTGACGTGTCTGTTTCGTGACGATGCTGATGAAAATCACCCTAAGATCAGTCAACGAGGATTAAGCCGTTTTGCTGAAGTCGTGTGGTTAATTGAGAAGTAACAGACTATGCTTAAATCGTTTATTTATACATCTTATACAACAATAAATAGATAGGTTTTAGGCGTTTGATGAGAGCAAGCCATTACGTCTATATCAGCCGCTCTAATACTAAGGAAAAACTATGGGTTTGTTTAGTCGGAAGCCAAACAGCAATCAACAGTCTAAAAAGAGCAGTGATGAACTGGTGGTTGATTCAATAAAACGCACGATGGCTTATATTGAGTTTGATCCACAAGGACATATTCTGACTGCCAGCTCCTCATTCTTACAAGTGTTGGGTTATTCATTATCGGAAGTGGTGGGCCAGCATCATCGAATGTTCTGTGAAAGTGAATTTGTTAATGCGCCTCAATATAGTCAACTTTGGCAAAATTTAGCGCAAGGTAAACCTCATGCGGGTACGTTTTGCCGTTTAACTAAAAGCCATAATAAAGTCTGGATTGAAGCTACGTACATCCCAGTAAAAGATGAGCAAGGAAAAGTGGTTAAGGTGGTGAAGATTGCCAGTGATGTCACTGCTGCAAAAGAGAAATTGGATAGACAAGTGGCCATATTTGAAGCTGTCGATAAGTCAATGGCTGTGATTTCTTTCACTCCCGATGGGACGGTTGTGGAGGCGAATCCAAACTTTCTGTCCTGTGTTGGGTACAAATTACAAGAAATCGTTGGTAAACCACATCGCCTATTCTGTGACGATGAGTTTTATAGAAAGGACCCGAATTTTTGGGCGTCGCTTGCTAGCGGCCATTTTAAAACGGGATTATTTAAACGTTTTACAAAACATGGTGATGAAATTTGGTTAGAAGCGACTTATAACCCCATCTTTAACGAAAAGCATAAAGTGATTGGTGTGACTAAGTTTGCAACTGATGTCACTCAACGAGTACTGCAAGCTCGGGCGATTAAAGATGCAGCAGAAGTGGCGCATCACACCTCACAAGAAACGGTACATATTGCTCAACTCGGGACGGGAACGCTAGCCGAAGCCGCTTCCATTGCTAAAGAGATTGATAACGCGATCACTAAGGCGAATACATCGATGACGCAACTGGCCAACCAGTCGCAGCAAATCACCAAAATTGTAACCACCATTACAGGCATAGCAGAACAGACTAATTTGCTGGCGCTCAATGCCGCTATCGAGGCTGCGCGTGCTGGGGAGTATGGCCGGGGTTTTGCGGTGGTTGCTGATGAGGTGCGCTCATTAGCCTCCAATACCACCAAAGCGACCGATGAAATTGGTAATATTGTTAAGCTCAATAGCGAACTGACCAACAGTTCTACCTCTATGATGGGGGCAATTCAAGGCCAAGTCACGGCATGTAACAGCAAACTAGAAGAGACGCAAAAGCTGATTGATGAAATGAGAAAAGCCGCGGACAGTGTGGTTGGCACGGTCAGTGAACTGATTAAAGAGTGAGGCTCTGCAGCGAGTATTGTTGGTGAAGAAAATGAAAGCGAGCCTAGTGGCTCGCTTTGCGTTTTTACAGAATCACTTGCACGCTTTTGGCACATTGAATTGCGTTGTGCAAAGCCTGTTTGAGTTCTTTATCTTTCGCCAGAGCAACCCCAAGTCGACGGCGTCCATCAATGTCTGGTTTACCAAATAGACGAAGTTGAGTATGCGGGATAGACAGTGCTTCATTTATTCGATCAAATTTAAGGTTAGTGGAGGTGCCTTGACCTAAAATAACCGCAGATGCCGATGGCCCATATTGGGTAATACTGTTGATTGGCATACCCGTGAACGCGCGCACGTGTAACGCAAATTCAGACAGCTCTTGCGAAATGAGGGTGACCATTCCCGTATCATGTGGGCGAGGGGACACTTCATTGAAGATAACATTATCGCCTTTTACAAACAGTTCAACACCAAATAAGCCGTAACCACCGAGTGCATTAACCACTTGTTCTGCTACATATTCAGCGGCTTTAATTGCGTTAGCCGACATCACTTGTGGTTGCCATGATTCGCGATAATCCCCTTCCTCTTGTCGATGGCCAATGGGAGCGCAGAAATGGACACCATCAACCGCTCGAATCGTCAAGAGAGTAATTTCGTAGTCGAAATCGATAAAGCCTTCGACGATCACTCTCCCAGCTCCACTGCGGCCACCTTCTTGAGCGTATGCCCAAGCACGGCTAATATCCTCTTGCGTCTTAATCACACTTTGGCCTTTACCTGATGAACTCATCACAGGCTTAACTACGCAAGGCATACCGACATGCTCAATCGCCAGTACAAAATCATTATAGTCATCAGCAAACTGATAAGGAGAGGTAGGTAAGGCAAGAGTTTCTGCGGCTAAACGGCGAATGCCTTCACGGTTCATCGTCAATTGAGTGGCCGTTGCGGTGGGGACCACGTTTAAGCCTTGCGCTTCCAGTTCAACCAGCTTGTGAGTGGCAATTGCTTCAATTTCTGGCACCACGTAGTCTGGTTTTTCGAGTTCGATAATGGCTTGTAGCGCATCGCCATCGAGCATATCCAATACGTGGCTACGATGCGCCACCTGCATTGCTGGAGCGTTGGCGTAGCGATCACAGGCAATCACTTCTAAACCAAGGCGTTGGCATTCAATTGCCACCTCTTTGCCCAATTCTCCGGAACCAAGCAGTAAAACGCGGGTGGCATTTTCACGTGTAGCAGTACCAAACATAGTGAATCCTTACATTCAAGCAATAGGTAATAGCGAAAACAGCCAAAATCATACTAAAATTAAGAATAAAAGCAAACGTTTGCCTTTGTGATGAGAGATGAGTGATTTCCTGTTCGTGCTGTCGATAGAGTGGTTTGTGTAATACGCAGTAAACGAACTCATATCTGTACAAAATTAAGGCTGAAATAGCAATTAATGTGCAGTAAACAGCATTCGAGAAACTGCGTTAAGAATATGAAGTAATTTCAGTCTAAAGTTTATGTGGGATTGACTAAGAAAAAGACACCTATGGCTATGAAAACTTTCTTACGTTTGCGTTTTATTACTCTACACACGAAAACTGCTTTGTTGTTTTCTGTCGGGTTGGTTGGGATCATTCTTAGCAGCTTATTTATTACTCGCCACTTTTTTTTATATAGTTTGAATGAACTTGAATCAATTGAGATTCATCGAGATAGCAATCAAGCTCAGTCGGTCATTCAAGATCTTTTAGTACAGCAAGAAAAGCGTTCTTATGATTGGGCTTATTGGGATGAAACTTATCAGTTACTGTTGAATGGCGACACTCAATTTGCTGAGCGCAACTTGTATCCTGATTCCCTCGATACTTTAGGTCTAGACGTTTTGGCTTTCATCACCGAATCTTCGCAATTGGTTGAATATTTATGTCGGGATATTGAATCTGGCACAAACTGTTCGTTAGTGGAACAGTTGATACGCTCACAAGGTGTGAGCGACCATTTAATTCAGATGCATCACACACTTGATGAGGATAAAACTAGCCGCTCTGGCCTCATCCGTGTGGAAAATAGTGTGTGGGTGGTGAGCTTAACTCCGGTGCGTAACAGTGAAGGTACGGCTGATGTTGTGGGTTGGATGCTATGGGGACAGCACTTAACCCGCCGTTTCCCTTCTCAGTATCAGAACCTACTAACCGCTAAAAATGACATTGTAGTTACCGATGCTCCTGTGATTTTACCTGTTAGTCATAATCAAGAGGGTATTGAAAGAGATCAAAATAATATCACGCATTACACCTTACTCAGTGATATGACAGGGCAACCTATTGGCTATCTAAAAACCTGTGCTCAGCGGCTTTACTATCAAAAAGGGAACGAAACTTTTTATTATTTGATTTTGACGATCATCATTGCGGCCGGCTTTGTCGCCGTGGCTACTTTTGCTCTGTTTCGCAGCAAGGTAGCCAAACGGTTTGAGAATTTTGAGCGTGGAATCAATCAGCTGATTGAAGAGAGTGCATTCTCTTCACAATCGAGTGATAAACAAGATGAGTTTGAACGAATTACCGAACTTGTCCGTTCACTTGCTGCCTCATCCTCCTTGGCGGAAGATAGGCTTAAAGAGACGTTACAGAAATTTGATGCACTCTATCAAAGCCAAAATCTCGGAATGTTGCTGGTGGTTGATCGCTTCATTGTCGATGTGAACCAAGCCTTGTTGGATATGCTTTCTTATTCTAGAGATGAGTTGGTTGGAAAGGTTTTAGATGAGTTTTGTATTATACAAAATGATGTGGTGTGCAGCAGTGAATTACTCTACCAAAATATAGAACAAGGGATGCGTGAATTTGAGGGACATGTTGTTACAAAGGGTCAGCAGCGTTTAGAGTGTCTTATCGAAGCTACATTGATAGAACAACGTGGGCATCGCTCTATCATGCTATCGATTACTGATATCAGCGAGCAAAAGCAGCAAGAGCAGCTTATTTACGACCTTACTCATTGTGACCCAGTGTCAGGTTTACTTAATCGTCCAACGATGATGAGCCAAGTCCAGCCTTTGATTGACAACCCGACCGAATGTGGTGGGTTTTCCGTGCTCTACCTACGGGTTAAAAGACTAAAAGAAATTTCAGAAGTGTACGGACACAGTGCTTACGATATGGCCGTTAAACATTTTTCGGCTACGCTTAGAAACCGTTTCAACACGTCCATAATGGGACGAATTAGTGAATATGAATTTATGGTGTGTGAGTTGGGTAACGGGGCAACCTCTTTTTTGATTCACAGAGGCACTAAGCTTATCGATAGTTACAAGAGGAAGACTGACATTGGCGGCTTGGAACTCGATTTGAGTGTGGAAGGCGCTGTGATTGATTCACAATTGCCGATCGATTCTTTTGAAACTTTGGTTCAAAGTGGTTTTTATGCCATTCAACAAACAGAGAAAGCTGGAGCCAGCCTGGTTGTTTCAGTGACACAAGAATTGTTTGTTCATGCCCAGAAGTCGTTAGCGATCAATCGAGATCTTATCTCTGCCGTGAAAGATGGTCATATTATTGCTTACTATCAGCCGATTGTTCGTGCAGACAGTGCTGAAATCATTGGCTTTGAAGCTCTAGCTCGCTGGGAACACCCTCAACTTGGTATGGTTTCGCCAGCCGTATTTATCCCTTTGGCTGAGCAACGTAAAGTGATCATTGAATTGGGAGAGCAGATACTAGGCCAAGCCTGCCAATTTATTAACGAACTGCAAACGTGGTCGCAATTTTCGTTGGGTAAACGGCTAAGTATTCACGTCAATCTTTCTAGCCCGCATTTCTACAGTAAAAAATTGGTCGGGTACTTATTAGTATTGATTGAAAAATATCAAATTGAACCGGGACAATTAGTGCTCGAATTGACGGAAAGTATGTTGTTGGGGGCTGAAGAAGAGACGATCAAACGCATGGATGCGATAAAAAAACTCGGTATACAGTTGGCGCTTGATGATTTTGGTACGGGGTATTCCTCGTTTAGTACATTGTGTGATTTTCCATTAGATATAGTGAAGTTAGACCAGTCTTATATTTCCACATTGGAATCCAATGACAAAGCCAAAACCTTGGTGCGCAGTATTATCAATATGTCGCAAGAGCTAGGCTTAACTACCGTGGCTGAAGGGGTTGAAACTGCTTCGCAACTGCGCAAACTCAAAGTCTGGAATATTGATGAGATCCAAGGCTTCTATTTTTACAAGCCGATGAGTAAACAAGAGGTGTTCGATAATTTGTTGGGCGGAAAGGATATGCGGTAAAACCTGCACCATCAAAAGGCAAAAATCCCCATGCGTTGGGGATTTTTCACTAGAGCGCCTAAACCACAAGATAGGAAAGAGGAATGTCTGGGTTAATTACTTCCAAGGTGGCTTGAGTATCGGCTAAATGGCTAATACTGCCATCAGACATCTCAACTAATGCGGCTGCGACAATATTATCAAAGCGTTGGCCATCCATCATTAACTGAACAAGAGCAACTTGCAATGGTGGTAAGCTTGGGTTGAATGCGGCATTTTCAGCATACGCACCGACGTAGGTTTTACCATTCTCAACTTGCAGGGCAACACCACTGAGATTGTTGGTATAGGGTGCGTAACTGCGGTTTAGGCCATTAAGAGCTAAGCCAATGAGTGGGTCATCTTCGCTAGTTGTTTTGCCGTGGTTAGCGTCTGCCATTAGACCAGAATCAACACCTAAATCGGCAGGACCAAATGATTCAGGCAGGTACTCTTGCAGTGACTTCTCATCACGCTGTGGTAGCTGAATGGCAAGCGAGTCTGCGGTCGTAAGCTCATTCATAAACTGACGGCAGTGCCCACAAGGGCTGAAGTTGATGGTAATGTCAGCAACGCCTTGTTCACCTTTCATCCACGCATGGCTGATGGCACATTGCTCGGCGTGTACGGTTTGGCCTAATTGTGCACCGGAAAACTCCATATTCGCGCCAAAGTACAAACGGCCCGATAAACCTCTGACGATGGCTCCCACGTAAAAGTTTGAAAGCGGTACATAAGCATAGGCGGCCGCAAAAGGCAGCAGTGCAACGCGCAATTCCGCATCGTCTAAGCCAGAAAGAGAAAGCAGTTGGTTGAACTGTTCTGGTGATAGGGTTGCGTCAAAATCATCGCACAGCAGAATGGGCGACAAAAATTCTGCAACGGGTTTTGGCGTATCAGCTAGCGCCTGTTCAATACGGCTTTTCATAATGAGTCCTTATCTATGTATTGAGGAATATTCTAGGCGAAGAATGAAATTTTACTGAGATTTAAATCACGTAATGCAATGTAACGTAATTTTGGTTTTCACATTTAGAGTGAGGTCACACATGAAATCGATTACAGTCAGCCTTAGAGTGAGACACGTCTACAATCAAAATCCATGAGTAGACGTATCTTTGATTTCTGTTGGCACTCTATAGCGTGGACAACCACATTGAAAAAGCAAAAAAACTTGGAGCAAGTATCGATGTGATTACGCCGCACACGACTAATGCAAGTGAACTAAATGCTGCGTCACGTGGATCTTTTTCAGCGCAGGTTGCTGTGCCCAGCGCATGAGAGACGGTGCCCATGGTTAAGCCTTTGGCAATTGGATGCGTGATGTTGAGAAGGTTATAGATAGGGTAGGCGAGAATCGCGCCAAACAGCCCTACAATGACCACTAAAACGGCGGCAATGGCTGGCTCTCCACCGAGATTACTGGAAACTTCCATCGCAATCGGTGTGGTAACTGATTTACCCAGTAGGCTGGCGATTAAATGTATATCCGTTTGAAGATAAACAGCAATTAAGCTGGCTGTGAGCATTGACATAGCACTGCCCACCCCGCAGGCGAGGGCAATGATGCGCCAATTTGAGCGGATCTGAGGCAGTTGTTCATAGAGAGGATAAGCCAGCGCCACCACGGCCGGTTGCAACAGAAAGCTCAGCCACTGGTTATCAGCATAGTAACTGGCATAAGGAATGTTAAAAAATAGCAAGATAGGAATGATGATCACAAGGCTGAGCAGTAACGGATTCATTATGGCCGTTTTGCATTTTTTGCTGATCCAACGTGTCAGGAAAAAGACCGCAATCGTGAGCAATAACCACATCACTTATTCCCCTTTTTCAAAAAACGATCCAGCCCTAAACCCAGACAAACTAATACGATCAGCGTACCGCCCACCGCGCTAGCAAGAATCGGTATGGCGTTACTCATCAATAAATCAAAATGCTCGATTAATCCGACACTGATAGGGACAAATAAAATGACCATATAACGGATAAAAAGACTGGCACTGGGTTTTACCCATTCGACAGGCACGAGCCCACTTGCCAATAAACTAAACAGAATTAGCATTCCGATAATACTGCCCGGAATGGTGATGCCAAGCCAATGTTGAAGATTGATACCTGCCATCAGGCAAAGGAAAATCAGCCCCATAGAGACCAAATATTTTGCAATGGTATTCACAATAAAAGTCGGTGCCTTGTTGTGCCTAAACTATTTTCGGAAATGGAATCGCAGCGTGTTGGTTTGAAACCTGACAGCGCGAAAACCTCGTACATTAACTCGCGATGTCTTCGACATAACGGTAAACGGATTTTAAAATAGCCATTTTCTTTTCGTCACTGCTGTGGGTGTGAACTAAGTTCTCTAAATTGAGCATGTACTCTTCAAGGTGGCTTTCGAAATAATCACGACAGTGAGTTGCCCAACGTCTTTGCTCTTCGTCACTTAATGTCAATGGGTAATGGCGAGCGCGGTAGCGAAACAGCAAGGGTTCGATGCGCTTATCGCTAAAACTAATGTCTAATGCGGCGAGATTGACTGGGTCAGCTTGGCGAATGATCTCCATCGCCGCTTTGTCGGCCGGAGAGAAGAAACCGTCGTAGAGTTGAGTATCGACATCGTCACTGTGCTTATATTCGCGCTCAATTGTGTAGAGGCCAATCAGCTTTTCTCTGATCTCAGGGTACTGCTTGATGAGCGCTAAGTGTTCAAGGCACAGGTTTCTATCGACCCCGATATGGTCTGCATTTTCGGCCGTTAATGTTTTGGCCGGCGCAAGGATAGGGCATTTATTGAGATGCACTAATTTGATGGGCACTGGCAATTCATCTTCTGCCAACTCTTCGCGTTTGGTATATAGACGTTGATGCAGTTCTTCGCTGCTTAAATCGATCAGGGGTTGAGGGTTTTTGGCAAGGTCCACCACAATAACCGCATTTTGATTGGTGGGATGCCAAGCAATCGGCACGATCCAACTGGTGTATTGGCATTCTCGGCCTAACATACCCGATACGTGCATTAAAGGTGTCATGTTGACGATATCAATCAGATCATTGAGTTTGCGTTTATGGCGCATGTTAAAAAAGTAATCAAACAACTTGGGTTGGGCGGCTTTTACTTTTTTGGCTAGCTCAATGGTGGCGATAACATCGGCCATAGCATCGTGGGCATTCGCATGTTCGATGCCATTGGCAACCGAGAGATGCTCCAACTTAAAACTGGTAAAGCCTTCGTCATTTTCGGGCCAGTTGATGCCTTCTGGGCGTAGCGCATGACAGGCGCGCATCACATCAAGTAAATCCCAGCGTGAATTGCCGTTTTGCCAGCTCCAAGCATACGGATCAATGAAATTACGATAGCAAGTGTAGCGCGTTACTTCATCATCAAAACGAATACTGTTGTAACCAAGGCTGGTGGTGTTGGGTGTGGCGAGTTGTTGATGAATTTTGGCGATAAATTCAGGCTCTGGCAAGCCTTGAGCCACCGCTTTTTGTGGTGTGATACCCGTAATAAGCGCCGCTTCTGGAGAAGGTAAATAGTCCGCTGGTGGTTGACAATAGATAACCAGTGGTTCGCCAATAATATTAAAATCCATATCGGTGCGAACGCCCGCAAATTGGCTCGGACGATCTTTCGCAGGGTTGACTCCCCACGTCTCATAGTCGAGGAAAAAGAAAGTAGGCGGGTGCTCTTGTCGCATTCGATAGTATCCAGTCGCTGAAATTTAAGGTTTATTAGACCATTGCCCGTGTGACATAGCAATGTGCGAAGCATGCTCTGATGAGGATTTGAAATGAAAAAGCCGGCGCATTGGCACCGGCTTGGAGAAAAATGAGAACGTTCGCTACTTTCTAGGCTTGCTGCTCTTGAACTTGTACCTGTTTACCGTTCAATAAGCGGCTGGTAATGGTACCTGCCGTCATTGAACCTGAAACGTTCAACGCGGTGCGGGCCATATCAATCAAGGGTTCAATGGAGATAAGCAGCGCTGCAATCGTCACCGGTAGGCCCATCGCTGGTAGCACGATTAAGGCTGCAAAAGTGGCACCGCCACCGACGCCGGCAATACCAAATGAGCTGATTGCGATAATAGCCACTAGCGACAAAATAAAGTGCACGTCCATTGGATTAATACCGACGGTAGGAGCAACCATCACAGCGAGCATGGCTGGGTAAATACCAGCGCAGCCGTTTTGACCAATAGTGGCACCGAATGAAGCCGATAGGTTGGCAATTGCTGGTGGTACGTTCAGCTTAGTGATTTGCGCTTCTACATTAAGAGGAATGGTTGCCGCTGAGCTACGTGAGGTGAACGCGAAGGTCAACACTGGCCAAATTTTTTGAAAATACTCTTTAGGGCTAACGCCTACAAAAGAAACTAATATACCGTGCACCACAAACATCAATGCAATGGCGACATAAGAGGCGACAATAAAACCGAGCAAACTCAGAATATCGCCCGCGCTTGATGTAGCGACAACTTTCGCCATCAACGCCGCAATACCGTAAGGGGTTAGTGCCATCACCATTTTCACGAGGCGCATAACAATCGACTGTATCGCTTCGACAAAGGTGCGGATTGGCGTTTCTAGCTCGGCTTTCTCTGACATTACTTTACGCGCCGCAATACCCGTTAGTACACCAAAAATAACCACAGCGATGATCGAGGTTGAGCGAGCACCGGTTAAGTCGGCAAAAGGATTGGTCGGAATAAAGCTTAATAGCATTTGAGGAATAGTTAAATCACTCACAGTAGCGGCGCGGCTTTCTAGTACAGCAATACGCGCCGTTTCACGGCTGCCTTCAACGAGGCCGTCTGCTGTTAAACCAAAAGCTTGGGTGACAAAAATACCGATCAATGCCGAGACAGCAGTCGTCAGCAGTAAGATAGAAATGGTCAGGCCAGAGATTTTACCCAGCGAGCCACCTTTATCGAGCTTCACAACCGCAGCGATCATCGACACCAGCACCAAAGGCATAATCACCATTTTTAGCAAACCAACATAGCCGTTACCGACGACGTTGACCCAGCCTAATGTTTCCTTGATGGCCACATGTCCTTCACCAAGAACCACTTGTAGAGCAAGGCCAAATGCGCTGCCTAGGATCAACCCAAGTAGCACTAAGCGTGAAAGAGTGTGAGACTTTTTCTGCTGTCCAAAGAGAAAAAACAGAATGCCAATAAATACTGCGAGTGCGGCAATGGCTGCAACTGACATGATGCGACACCTTAAAAGTTGTGTACCCATGATTACGTTGATCGCCGATGAGCGATGTAGTCGATAATGCTAGGTAAAAGGGGAATAAAAGCGATGAAACCCAACCATATCTTTTAACGTAGGTTAATCCAAAGACAAAATCAGCATGATTTAGAACAAATGGTTATCAATCTTTCTATTGTGCTGGTAAATGAACCGATCGGTGAGTTATTTAAGCAAGTCCTTGATACTTCTTGAGCAAGGCAAGCATATCGCGAGAGTGCAAAATATCTATGGCGTGTGGTTGTATCGAGCCGAGCTCTACTGAACTCACAAAATCTCGCGAGTTCAGCTGATGATCTGAATAATTTAGTGAGTAAGTTTAAGACCCAGTAATTTCTGGGGAGATTTTTTATACCTAACCCATTTGAAGGAGAGAAAGTTAACCACTGACTTGTTGTTTCCATAAACGTGCGTAAAGTCCTGCACGTGCGAGCAACGCTTCGTGAGTACCTTGCTCGGCCACTTGCCCATCTTCGATGACGATAATGTTATCGGCATGACGAATCGTCGATAACCGATGTGCAATACTGATCACCGTTCGATCATGGCAAATGGTTCCCATGTTGCTCATGATGGCCGCCTCTGACTGATAATCGAGCGCTGAAGTCGCTTCATCAAGCAGTAAGATTTTTGGGTTAACTAACAATGCGCGAGCCAGTGCAATGCGTTGACGTTGCCCGCCAGATAAGTTGGCACCTCTTTCTCCTACTTGTTGTTCAAACCCTTGTGGCAGCGCTTCAATAAAGCTTAGCGCACCAGCAAGCTTTGCAACGTTTATCAGCTCTGCATCGCTTGCATCGGGTTTACAAAGACGAATATTGTCGGCAACGCTGCCTGAAAATAGCATGCTTTCTTGCAGCACCACACTCATGCTGCGCCTTAACGAGACCGGATCTGCAATGGCGAGATCCATACCATCGACTAAGACTTGCCCATGCAAAGGTACATAAAGACGCTGTAGCAGTTTCGTTAATGTACTTTTGCCTGATCCGGAAGGCCCGGTAATACCAATAAATTGCCCCGGAGCGATGGTCAACGAGAGATTCGCTAAGACTTCCGGTGCATCGATATGATAACGGAAGCGAACATTTTTAAACTCAATGCCTCCTTGAACAGAAGGGATGGAAGCAAGGCCATCTTTACTATTTTCAGCCGGTTCGTTAAGAATGTCGCCAACGCGACGCAAGGCTACTAAGGTGTGCTGGAAATCTTGCCACACTTGCGCAAGTCGCAAAACGGGTTGAGTAACATGCCCTGCTAGCATATTGAAGGCAACCAATTCACCGGGAGTGAGCTGCCCATTGAGTACTAAGTTGACTCCCCACCAAAGTAAAATGGCAGCGGCTATTTTTTGCACTAAGGCAATCAATTGCCCAGCAATTAAACTGGCTTTTTGGGCTGAAAACGCGCATTCAATTTGTCGACTGAGTATTTGCTGCCACCGTTCTAAAAATCGAGCTTCCGTTGCGGTTGTCTTGATTGTTTCGATACCCGTTATCGATTCAGTCAGGAAGGTGGTTGTCTCTGCTTCTGCGTCATACTCTGTCGTTACCTTGTGACGAACCCAAGGTCCAATACCTAACCACAGCAGAAAGTAAATCACTAATGAACCGATAATCAGCCCTGTGAGCGCTGGCGCATAATGAAACATCACACCAATAAAGAGGGTGATAAAAATGAGATCCAAGAGCAGCATTAAGGTTGAGCCCGTCAAAAACTGACGTATTTGCGCCATTTCCCGTACGCGGGCGATGATTTGCCCCGTTTGACGCTGCTTGAAATAACTTAATGGAAGATTAATCAAATGCCGATACAACCGCCCCGATAGCTCTGCATTGACTTGACTAGAAAGATGACCAAAAACCGTATTGCGCAAATAACTGTAAAGAGGTTCAGCAATAGCCAGCGCAAGCATAGCCAGCGCTAAAACGTGCAAACTCGACAAACTTCGCCCCACAAGAACCTTATCAATAACGGTTTCAAAAAGTTTGGGACCAAACAGGGCAAACAGTTGCAGCACAATCGAATACAGAAACACATCACGTAGCTGTTTTGACTGACGGAGTACCGAAGGCATAAACCAGCGGAGGCCAAAAGCGACATCGCTTGGCTCTATACTCTGCTCAATCAGTAATAAGACCTCATAACAGGAACTTGAAGATCCTTGCGCCAACGGAAACTCGAAATAGCGCTGTTTAATGGGATCGTACAAGGTCCAACCATACTCGTTTAGCGCATGAATGACATGCCACTGCTGACGGACTTTGACCAATGCAGGTAGCGGGATTGGCTCGCTTCCTCTGACGGTGATCATTTGGCTTTTCAGACCAATAGATTGAGCGGCCCGCTGAATGTCGAGAGCACTGAGCTCATTTTCGGCAACGCCTAGTGTATGAATCAGTTGTGATGGCGTGACTTTCTTATCAAACGAAAGGCTGGCAAACGAGAGGGCCGCTAATCCGCCATGGCTTTCTTGATCATGAACCGTTGAGACGGTGTTGGTTAAGGTATCCACTCTATTTTTCTCGCAATGCTTCAGCTTGATATTCTCGGATTGGGCTAAGTAGATAATCGATGATCCGACGTTGGTCGGTTTTAATCTCAGCCACGACAGACATACCAGGCAATAAGGCAACAGAGGTACCATCGACTTCAATTGTATGGTTTAACAATTGAACTTGAGCGGGAAAAACCAACCCAAGTTGCTCATCCATTGTCGAGTCTCTAGAAACGTGGACCAATGTTGCCGATAAGGTGCCGTAACGCGTATAGGGAAAGGCATCAATTTTCAACGTCACGGGTTGGCCAGCATAAATAAAGCCAATGTCTTTATTGAGAATTTTAACTTCGGCGACTTGTACCGAATCGTCAGGCACAATAATCATCAAGTTTTGTGCTGGTTGTAAGACTGCCCCAAGGGTGTGAACGCTCAGTTGCTGTACAGTGCCAGTGACAGGAGAGCGAACCACTTGTAATCCTTCATGTTCGCGTACTTTGTCCAGTTCATGTTGCAGCGCTGAGAGTTGTAGGTGTGCTTGCTGACTTTTGTCTTGCCACTCTCTGGCTTTTTGCGCACGCAGCGCTTTTAAACGCTCTTCTAGGTTGAGATATTGCTTTTGCAGCACGTGCTGTTGTGATGTTTGCTGGGCTAACGCTCGTTCGGATTCTAATAACTCTTTTTCCTGCTCCAGATACTGCACTTGACCGATCAAACGCTGTTGCTTGAGCTTTTTTTGAGCATCAAGGCGCTGAGTAATATTACTCACTAACTGCTTTAAGCCTCTGATATCGACCTCAAGTGAGGATTGGGAAGCAAGATTGACCTGCATTTCAGCACGCAAGTTTTCCAACACCGATGTGAATTCGTTCTTTTCAGTATCAAAGCTGTCGATGACGTCTTGCTGCGCCGAAGGTGCCAATGCCAAATACAGGGGATGTTGAGCTAGATCAGCCTTACCACGCAACGCTTGATACTTGAGAAATTCATGGGTTTGATAGCGTATTTGATGACGCAAACGTTCAATATCTTGGCTAACGCCTAACGTGTCCAGAGTCAGTAAGGGCATCCCTTTTTCGACACGTTCGCCGTCTGCTATATGGATTTGTGCTACTCGGCTTTGTTCGTAAGACTGAATCACTTGCGAGCGCCCAGGGACTAACAGCCGCCCGTTTGCGGTCGCTTGGATATCCAATTTCCCCCAATAGGTCCAAAGTAAGGTGAGCAGTAACCCTACACTTAGCGTGATGGCGGTGATGCGAGCAAACGGAGAGGGCGGGCTCTGCTGTAGAGCAAGATGGCCGGGTAAAAACTCAAAGTAGCCGTTCGTTTTCGAGCGCTTAGAGCGAAGCTTCTTTAACTGAGAGATCATACTTGCTCATCCTCTTGTTTTAATGCTTGTTGCAGTTGCCACAACTGGAAATATTTGCCTTGCTCTGCGAGAAGTTGTAGATGCGTGCCTTGCTCTGCAATCTCGCCTTTTTCCAGTACGATAATCCGGTCACACTCTCTTACTGTAGAGAGGCGGTGTGCGATGGTGATAACGGTACGCCCGGCGGCAATTTGCTCCATATTGGTTTGAATGATGGCTTGTGATTCATCATCTAAAGCGCTGGTGGCTTCATCAAGAATTAAAATCTTAGGGTCTGCAAGCAGTGTGCGGGCAATGGCTAAACGTTGTCGTTGTCCGCCTGAAAGTGACTGCCCCCCTTCGGCTAAAATCGTGTCGTAACTCAGTGGCAGCTTTAAAATAAACTCATGAGCGCCCGCTAATTTTGCCGCTTGCACAATCTCATCCAAGTTGGCTTGTGGCTTTGAATGGGCAATGTTGTCACTAACACTTTTACTAAAGAGAAAGTTCTCTTGTGATACCACCCCCAACTGGCGACGCAATTCATGAACACCGATCTGTTTGAGTGAGGTGTTATCGAACATGATTTGGCCTGATTCAGGGCTGTACAGCTTGAGTAAAAGCCGAGCCAAGGTGCTTTTTCCCGACCCCGAGCCACCGACCACACCAATTTTCTCACCCGCTTGGATATTGAGTGAAAGCTGATTGATGGTCAGCGGCAAATCGGGTTGATAACGGAAACTCACTTTACTGAGAGTGATCGCACCTTGCAGTTGTAGGGAATAGCTGGCTTGCTGCTGCTCGGTGGGCAAATTGAGTAGGTCGGAAAGTTTATCGACTGCAATTTGCGCTTGTATAAATTGCCCCCACAGCTCGACGAGCCGGGCAAGAGTTTGTGCAACATGACTGGCGAGCATGTTAAAAGCGATCAGTTGACCTATGGTCATTTGTAACGCGAGCACTTCGGATGCACCAATCCATAGTAAAAAGACGCTCGTTATTTTTTGGATGAACTGCACTGCGTGGCTAGAGCGGTTATTCCACTGCTGAACCACATAGTTGCTCGATATCATCTGTTCGGTTTGAGTATCCCAACGTCGAATAAAGCGAGGTTCAGTCGCTAAGCTTTTAATGGTATCACTCCCCGCGACGGTTTCAGTTAGAAACGAAGTGTTGTGCGCCATATGGGTAAATTGTTGTTCAATCGCTTGTTGCAGCCTTGGGGTTAGCCACCAAGCCAAAAAGAGATAACACGGCAGTGTGGCCAATACCAATAGGGTTAGCCCGCCAGAAAGTAAGCTCATCACATAGAAAAAGATCACGAGAAAAACGAGATCAATCGTGAGGGTAAACATCGAACCTGTGATGAACTCGCGTATGGTATCGAGCTCTCTTACTCGAGTCACAATCGCCCCAACTTGCCTTGATTTGAAAAACAGCAGCGGCAAACCAAACAGATGGTGAACCAATTTAATGCCAAGCTTAATATCAATGCGGTTAGCGGTATGAGCATATTGATATTCGCGTAAACCGCGTAGCAATACCTCAGCTATTCCAGAAATAACTAAGACGAACACTAAAACATCGAGTGTCGAGTGGGCTTGATGCACTAATACTTTGTCCATCACGACTTGGAAAAATAGCGGTGTAATAAGTGCAATAACTTGCAGTACGAAAGAGAATAAAACAATCTCAGCGATTAAATGTTTATGTTGCGATAATTCAGGTAAGAACCAACGAATATCAAAAGAGGATTGCTTTTTTTTGATATCTAGCGTTTTTCCATTCCAATTCTGTTTTAAATAGCTTATGCCTACTACTTTTGGAGTATCTGAATCACATGGATGAATTAAACATTTATCCTGTTCAACTTTAGCTAAAATAAAAGGGTGATTATTTTTGTTAAATAAAATAATCGGCTTCTTTATTTTAGTAATTCCAGCAAAAGACTTCGCTTTATTAGCAGTGACTAAATAATTTCTTCCTTTTAAATCTTTTATTATTGAATCAATTGCATTGGATGGCGTTTCATTAGAGAT
>NZ_CAWPDB010000147.1:0-23622 GCF_963886625.1 Vibrio sp. V23_P3S9T160 | reverse complement strand
CATCATCGGCGGCGATTACTGGAAGCTTTTTTAATTCCCCTTCAATCCCACCCGCAACCAATGAAATGAAGCGCCGTGTGACTTCCATGCTGGAAGTGCCACTGCCCGCGAAACTATTTCGAAATTGGCCTGTGTGCTCGTTCATTTCTCGGTAAATGATATCAAAAGCGAATGCGGCAAAAATAGCGCGATCGGCCTCACCAATAAACTCAACACGTTTGAGTCCTTTATGATTGAGTAGCACCGCTTCTACACCAAACTTAGTATTGATACCGCGGATCACTCGCAGTAGTGATGAGGTGATCGATGCGGGTAGTAAATGGGTTGATTGGGTTTTGCCCATCTTGATAAATTCGATGTCATCTTTATCAAGCCCATACTTCAGCATCAGGCTATGCGCCATCTTGATGGCATTGGCCGCTTCATTCACATTCGCGGAATTACCAAGTTCAAGACATTTAGCGATCTTCTTTAGAGCTTTCTGTTTATCCATTAATTCGCAAATACAATTCTACAACTTCAGAAAAGTCCGACATTTTAGCGGTTTTATGCTGGAAGTGAAAGCGAAGTGGAGAATCGCTGCCCAAAATCAGGCAGCGAGTCGAGAGGAGGTTGGTGGTTTAAATACCAAGTTCATCCAATAGATCTGTTGTCAAATCATCATCACTGTTGTTTTGCTTGTCATTTTTTGCTTTGGCAGACAGTTTTTGTTGAGTCGCTTCTAAAATTGAATCAGGGCTTTCATCTTCTTGAACTTCAAACTCTTCAAGTTGGATGAATTCGGTTTTATCCATTGCCAGTTCAAGATAGAAAATATTATTACTTTCTGTCGAGAAGGTAACTCGGCGTGCTTGTGGACGATCTAAATTAGTATCCACCGACAAAATTACCTGTTTGTTGAGTGACAGCATCTTCGGTTGGTTTTGGGTAATGTTGGTTTGCAGTTCTTTGCGGATTTTATTTGTGAAGTCGCCTACGAGTTGATTCATCAATTCGCCCAGTACATCGCCCACCTCGTCAGAAGTGTGCAGTACGGCCAGCTCTTCTTCTGGCATTCCCATGTTGCGCATATAACTGGTGTAAATTTCCAGCGCAGCCTTGGCCGTAAAGTTGATAACAACGAGCCCAGAGAAGCCACCATCAAACAAAACGAAACAGCCGAAATCTGGCTTTAGTGACGTTTTGTTGATTTTTTGTACCATCGCTGAGTAAGCAATGTTGGTCGCCGTTGCAGAACTGAGCACTCCTGACACTGATTGACAAAGCTTAAGCAAAATATCTTCAGTGGTAACAATCTTGTTTTTTTTCATTCTGATATCCGTAATGTGCATTGCAGTTTAAAAGCGGTATTTAACTCTCTATATCAATATATAAAGCATAAAGCGTTAATTAACTATATATAGCTAAAATGTTGTGTACAGGAAAAATGTCGTACTGATGACTTTTTAGAGAGATTCATTCTTGCATTGAGATTCTGATTTGATCACCTTTTTAAATGTTGTAAAGTGACGAAATTCAAAGATTAATATCAAAATAACCATTAACCCACAGCTGATTGGATCAGCGCAGTAGGGGCAGGAAGCAAATGTTACCAAGACTTCATCACCAAACGGACGTCGATCCCGTCGTTTTGAGCTTTTTACAACAACTCGAAAACGAGGGGTTTAGCGGCGATATCGAATCACAATACTCTAGCCGACTTGCTGTTGCGACTGACAACAGTGTCTATCAGCAATTGCCTCAAGCCGTTGTGCATCCCAAATCAACTCATGACGTAGCACTTATTGGTAAGATTAGCTCAAAACCAGAGTTTGAGAGAGTCACTTTTTCACCGCGCGGTGGTGGCACTGGTACCAATGGCCAGTCGTTAACCAAAGGTATTGTGGTTGATTTATCTCGTCACATGAACCAAGTGCTTGAAATTAATGCTGATGAAGGTTGGGTAAGAGTACAAGCTGGCGTGGTGAAAGACCAATTAAATGATGCGGTCAGACCATTAGGTTATTTTTTCTCACCGGACCTTTCGACCAGTAACCGAGCCACACTTGGTGGCATGATCAATACCGATGCGTCAGGGCAGGGCTCTTTAAAATATGGCAAAACGTCGGATCATGTCTTGTCTCTGCAAGCCGTTTTTGCCGATGGCTCGGTACTTGAATCGGATCTCTCATTAGGCTTGCCTGAAAGTGGTACTTTTGCTGCGAATGCTTTGCAAGTGACCGAAGCGGTATGCCGTGACAAGCGCGAACAAATTGTGGCGAAATTTCCACCTCTTAACCGCTTTCTGACGGGCTACGATCTTAAAAATGCGCTTGATGAAGAAGGTGATCACTTTAATCTCACTCGGGTACTTTGTGGCGCAGAAGGCTCTTTGGTCTTCATCACAGAAGCAACCTTGAATCTGACGCCTATCCCCCAAGCTCGCACCTTAGTCAATGTGAAGTACAACAGCTTTGATTCGGCATTGCGTAATGCTCCTTTAATGGTAGCGGCCAATGCGTTATCGGTTGAAACCGTCGATTCCAAAGTATTAAATTTAGCTAAGCAAGATATTGTTTGGCATAGCGTCAGCGAGTTATTAGCGGATGTTCCGGGCAAAGAGATGCAAGGCATCAATATGGTCGAATACGCAGGTCAAAGCGAGCAAGAGGTCGCCGAGCAGGTCGCTTCATTGACGCAGCGTCTTGAGCAGATGCTTGAGCAAGAACAAGCGGGCATCATTGGCTATCAAGTGTGCAGTGATTTGGCGAGCATTAACCTGATTTACAACATGCGCAAAAAAGCGGTGGGGTTATTAGGGGCGGCCAAAGGGAAGGCTAAACCCGTTGCTTTTGCTGAAGATACTTGTGTTCCTCCTCAACACTTGGCTGATTTTATTAGCGAATTCCGTACCTTGCTGGATGGCAAACAGCTCAGTTATGGCATGTTTGGCCACGTGGATGCCGGCGTGCTGCATGTGCGTCCTGCTTTGGATTTGTGTGACCCACAGCAAGAGCTTCTGATGCATGAAGTGTCTGATGAGGTAGTCAAGCTGGTGGCAAAATATGGCGGTTTAATGTGGGGCGAACATGGCAAAGGTTATCGCTCCGAATATGGCCCCGCGTTTTTTGGTGAGGAGCTATTTACTGAATTACGACGCGTTAAAGCAGCCTTTGACCCGCACAATAAAATGAACCCCGGCAAAATATGTACGCCACTTGAGACCAATTTTGAATTGGTCAAAGTCACGGACACCAAACGCGGCTATTTTGATCGTCAAATCGATGTGAAGGTCCGTGACAGTTTCAAACAGGCGATGGAGTGTAATGGTAACGGTTTATGTTTTAACTATGACACCAGTTCGCCGATGTGCCCGTCGATGAAAGTCACGGCGGATCGTCGTCACTCACCGAAAGGCCGCGCCGGTTTGGTGCGTGAATGGTTACGCCAACTTACCGAGCAGGGTGTGGATATTCTCGACCTAGAGAAACAAGTGTTGGAGTCAAACCCAACCATCAAAACTATGATTGATCGCGTGCGTAACTCTTTCAATAAATCGCGCGAGTACGATTTTTCACATGAAGTGTATGAAGCGATGAACGGCTGCTTGGCGTGTAAAGCGTGTGCCAGCCAATGTCCAATCAAAGTGGATGTGCCGAGTTTTCGCTCTCGTTTTTTAAATATCTACTACTCACGTTATCAGCGTCCGGCTAAGGATTATCTCGTCGCGAATATTGAAACGCTTTTACCAGTCATGGCAAAGGCTCCGCAAGTGGTGAACGGGGTGTTGGCTCAGAAATGGGTACAAAGCCTCACCGCTTCAACCGTTGGTTACGTTGATGCACCCTTGCTTTCGGTACCGACGTTGGCAAAGCGTGTCGCAGGCCAGGTGGTGAAATTTGATATGCAGCGTCTCGCTGGTCTGTCACAGCAAGATCGCGCTGAACATGTGATTATCGTTCAAGACCCATTCACCAGTTATTACGATGCTGAGGTGGTTGAAGATTTCGTGCAATTGCTGATCAAATTAGGCAAAAATCCGATACTGTTGCCATTCAAACCCAATGGTAAAGCGCAGCATATCAAAGGATTTTTAAAGCAATTCACAACCACTGCGAAAAACACCGCTGCGTTTTTGTCGCAGGTAGCGGATCTCAACATTCCGATGGTCGGTGTCGATCCAGCGTTAGTGCTTTGCTACCGTGATGAGTACAACGAAATTCTTGGTGATAAGCGCGGTGAGTTTGATGTGTTGACCGTTCATGAGTGGCTGTTGCCACGTTTGTCGGAGTTTAACCATCACCAAAACCACAGTGACGCGCCTTGGTATCTGTTTGCTCATTGCACGGAAAAGACCAAACTACCGAATGCAGAAAAAGAGTGGGGCGCGATATTTAGCCATTTTGGTTCTCAGTTAAAAACGGTGCCAGTTGGTTGTTGTGGCATGGCTGGAACCTTTGGCCACGAAAAGGATAAGCTGGAGATGTCGAAAGATATTTATGGTTTAAGCTGGAAGCCAAGTTTAGAAAAACTGCCCAAAGAGCGTTGCTTGATCACAGGGTATTCCTGCCGTAGTCAAGTGAAACGATTTGAACAGGTAAAACCAAAGCATCCGTTACAAGCTTTACTGGCATTGTTGTAAACCCTAAGCCCAGACCTTACTGGGCTTTTTACTATACTGTCGATATTGGTTTGGAGCGAAGCACAGTCAGGTGGAGCAGCATGGAAAAATTTGAACTGAAAATACCCCCAGTGGCGATATTTATTGTGGCGCTACTGTTGATGCATCGTATCTCATACAGTTTTGAGTTTGCAAGCCTCGCTTTACCTCTGCCTCGAGTGGTCTTTGCGATTTGCTTTGTTTTATCTGGCATCGTTGGTTTACTGGGGATTTACGAATTTCGTCGCAAGAAAACCACGGTCAATCCAACCAAACCAGAAACGACATCGTGTATTGTGGATAGCGGTATCTACCGTTATTCGCGAAATCCGATGTATCTGGGGCTATTTTTTCTGTTGTTTGGTGTGGCCTATTGGCAACTCAATGGGTTGAGCCTCGTGGTCGCATTTTTATTTGTGTGGTTTATGAATCGTTTTCAGATTTATCCAGAAGAGCGAGTGCTGGAAGCGCGTTTTGGCGAAGAGTATGTCGATTACAAGCAGCGTGTCAGGCGCTGGATATAGTTGAATGTCGTAAGGCATCCGAAATCAAAAGCCCCGCAAGAATAGCGGGGCGGCAATCTATACAACAAACATGGTTCTAGATAATGAGCAGAAGAGATCAAGTCATAGTGAAAAGAATACGGTTAGGCTGCTTTTGAAAATTGAGCTAAAAACATCTCTTTACGTTCATTGAAGCGATTAACTAAGTCATCGACTGCTTCTTGGTCATAAGGTTTCAGGCCACTGGCTACCATGCGCTTTACCCCTTTCCCTACGATTTGACCGTTTTCTTTAAAGGCAAAGTTAAGCGTGACAATGCCACGTTTACCGTCAACATCAAACGTCGCACCAGAAAACTCAACTTCAGGTGAAGTGAGGTCTAAACGTTCAAATTCCACTTCCATGCTTTCATAGATGACTAATGGGCGCTGGCAGTTAATCATCATCTGCGCTTCTTCCATCAATGGCACCATGATGTGCGGGAAGTTCATACCAGAAAACTGCACATAGCTCGTCACAACGTGTTCGATAAATGCGGTGTTGTGGCTTACTTGGCCTTCACGGCTCATGTGTAGATACTCTTTGCCGGCAGTATCGACAAGAGCGCTCTCTTTCATGCACTTATTTTCAATGTGCAGTGCAATACCATCGCTGACCATGCCTGAAAAATCAAAACGCATCTTTTGGCTAATGCCTTCTTTTTGCAGCAATACTGCAAAGAGCAAATCGCCCGGAACACAGAAACGCTTGCTGTCTTCGTCGTGGATTGGGTTGAAATCTCCCGCCACTTTTTTAGCAAAGTGACTCGCTTGTTGGCGAGTGAACTGGAATTTTTGATCTTGATGAGAGAAATAAGATGTAAGAGACATAATGTACGCTGTATAGCCAAAACTGACGCGATTATAAGTCAACTCCACTCGATGAATGGTCCAATCAGTAAAAAGAGCCTCACAGAGAGCGAGGCTCAATAGCGTAACATTATAAGCTAGGGAGAAGATTTTCCGGCATGAGAGAGTTATGTACCGCCAGTTCTAGCAAGGTATTGGATTGTTCAATGTCTGGCGAGAAGTAGCGATCCTTATCGTAAAACGAAACTTTTTTACGCAGGATTTGTTTCGCTTGTTCGACCAATGCGGAGGATTTATTGGGCGCTCTGAAATCGAGCCCCTGCGCGGCAGAAAGATACTCGACCGCTAAAATACCACGCGTGTTTTCGCTCATATCACGCAGACGACGACCAGCAAACGTTGCCATCGACACGTGATCTTCTTGGTTGGCCGAAGTAGGTAAGCTGTCAACAGAAGCCGGATGGGCGAGCGTTTTATTTTCACTGGCTAGCGCTGCCGCCGTCACTTGCGCAATCATAAAGCCAGAGTTAACGCCACCGTTGTCCACTAAAAATGGCGGGAGCTTGCTGAGCGCGCTGTCAATCAAGAGCGCCATGCGTCGTTCTGACAAACTACCTATTTCGGCAATCGCTAGCGCCAAATTATCCGCTGCCATTGCGACGGGCTCTGCGTGGAAATTGCCGCCAGAGATGATGTCGCCATCGTCTGCAAACACCAGAGGGTTGTCGGAAACGGCATTGGCTTCCACTTCTAGCGTTTCAGCCGAATTGCGAATTTGCTGTAAGCACGCGCCCATCACTTGTGGTTGGCAACGCAGTGAATACGGATCTTGCACTTTTTCACATGCGGTGTGGGATTCACCAATCTCGCTGCGGCTGTCAAGTACGTGGCGATAAGCGCTGGCGGCGTCCATTTGCGCGCGATGACCGCGAACGCGATGAATGCGCGGATCAAACGGGCGGCGACTGCCCAGCGCCGCTTCGACCGACATCGAACCACACACAATGGCGGAGGCAAATAAGTCTTCTGCGGCAAATAACCCCTCTAGTGCAAATGCGGTAGAAGCTTGTGTGCCATTGAGCAGCGCGAGCCCCTCTTTTGGCGCTAAAGTAATAGGAGTTAGCCCTGCGATTTTCAACGCGTCCAGCCCAGAGATAATTTCGCCGTTGTGGCGAGCTTGCCCTTCGCCGAGCAGTACCGTACTCATGTGTGCTAAAGGCGCTAAATCACCCGATGCGCCAACCGATCCCTTTTGTGGAACACAGGGGTAGACTTGGTGATTAACTAACGTCATCAAGGCGTTGATCACCTCAAGTCGAATACCAGAATACCCACGGGAAAGGCTATTGATTTTGAGTACCATCATCAAGCGAACGGTTTCATCCGCCATGAATTTACCAATGCCCGCAGCGTGTGAAAGCACGATGCTGCGCTGCAAGGTTTCTAAATCTTCAGGGGCAATTTTAGTATTGGCAAGTAGGCCAAACCCCGTGTTGATACCATAAACAGTACGATTTTCGGCAATCACTTGCTCAACGACTTGTGTGCTTGCTTCAATACCCGCTATCGCGCTGGAGTCGAGTGATACGGTGACCGGATTTCGGCTTACTTGACGCAGTGCTTTTAAGCTCAATTGGCCCGGTTTAATAACAAGATTTAACATGTTTTTTTGTCCTTACTTCAGTTGCGCGAGTTCATGGTTGAGCATTGGCAGGTCGAGCTTTTGTTCTTTAGCACAGCGTTTCGCAATGTCATAACCTGCATCAGCATGGCGCATGACACCTGTGGCTGGGTCGTTATGTAAAACACGCGCAATGCGTTGCGCTGCGTCATCTGAACCATCACAGCAGATCACCATGCCAGAGTGCTGAGAAAAGCCCATACCTACGCCACCGCCGTGGTGGAGTGACACCCAAGTTGCGCCACCGGCTGTATTGAGCAGTGCGTTGAGCAGCGGCCAATCGGAAACAGCGTCTGAGCCATCTAGCATACCTTCAGTTTCACGGTTTGGGCTTGCTACCGAGCCGGAATCTAAATGGTCGCGACCAATCACGACTGGCGCTTTTAACTCGCCACTTTTCACCATCGCGTTAAATGCTTGGCCTAAACGTTCGCGATCTTTCAAACCCACCCAACAGATGCGAGCTGGTAGGCCTTGGAATTGAATGCGTTCGCGCGCCATGTCTAGCCAGTTATGTAGATGAGGGTTATCAGGGATTAACTCTTTCACTTTTTGATCGGTTTTATAAATGTCTTCGGGATCGCCAGACAGGGCGACCCAGCGAAAAGGTCCAATCCCCTCACAAAACAGTGGGCGAATGTAGGCTGGTACGAATCCTGGGAAGTCAAAAGCGTTTGCCACTCCTTCTTCGAGAGCCATTTGGCGGATATTGTTGCCGTAGTCGAGTGTGGCAGCGCCGCGTTTTTGCAGCGTTAACATCGCTTGAACTTGGACGGCCATCGATGCTTTGGCCGCCTTGACCACTTGGCTTTCATCTTGAGTGCGCATTTGAGCGGCGTGTTCCATGCTCCAATTTAAGGGTAAATAACCATTGAGTGGGTCATGGGCCGAGGTTTGGTCTGTCACCACATCGGGGGTGATATTACGCTCAACTAGCTGTGGAAAAATATCGGCGGCATTACCTAACAAACCGATAGAAATCGGTGTCTCCGAGCTATCGATCATCGCCAAGGCTTCATCTAAACTGGTGGCTTTTTTATCGACATAACCAGTGCGTAAGCGGTAGTCGATGCGCGATTCATCACACTCGACCGCAATCATGGAAAACCCAGCCATGGTTGCCGCTAATGGTTGAGCGCCGCCCATGCCACCTAAGCCGCCAGTCAATACCCAGCGGCCTTTTGCGCTACCAGCAAAATGCTGTTTAGCGATGGCGACGAAGGTTTCGTAAGTACCTTGTACAATGCCTTGTGAGCCGATGTAGATCCATGAGCCAGCCGTCATTTGACCGTACATCATCAAACCTTGCTTATCGAGCTCATTAAAGTGCTCCCAGTTGGCCCAATGTGGTACAAGGTTTGAGTTGGCAATGAGCACACGTGGTGCATTTTTGTGCGTCGGGAAAACACCGACAGGTTTGCCTGATTGAACCAAGAGCGTTTGATCCTCTTCAAGGCGTTCAAGCACTTCAACAATTTTATCAAAGCACGGCCAATTTCGGGCCGCGCGGCCAATGCCACCATACACCACAAGTGCATGTGGGTGCTCTGCAACGTCTGGGTCAAGGTTGTTCATGAGCATGCGCAGTGGCGCTTCGGTTAACCACGATTTGGCTCGAAGTGTTGTACCGTGAGGGGCGCGAATGGTGCGCGTGGTATCAAGACGTTGCTCTTGAGTATGGGGTTGCGTCATGTTGAGACTCCTTGTGTTTCACAATGTGGCGCTATTGTTGTTATGGTGCCAGTATCGGGTTAAGTGAGGTGTAGCGATTAATCGTCGGTCATGGCATTGGCGATATCCCAACACAGCCTTGCCGCGAGACGAGCAGTTTGATTGTCTTGGTCAAATTGCGGGTTGTATTCGGCAATGTCGGCAATTAACAGCTTATTTTTGTGGTAGAAAATTTTGTCAAAATAAGGGGCAAGCGCTTCATAACTTACGCCACGTGCCGCTGGGGCGCTGACTCCCGGCGCCGTTGCAGCTGGAAAGACATCTAAGTCAATCGTCAAATAGAGATAGTCACACTGGTCAATGAAGTGTTGCAGTTCACGCAGATGATCAATCGGGCTTAGTGCTGAAAACTGATTATCTTGCATATACCAAACGCCCAGTTCATCAGCTCGTTGAAACAGTGCCGCCGTATTACTTGCTCGGCTCACACCTAAGCAAGCGTAATGAAATGGCCATTGATTTTGCTCGCACCATTGATGAATTTGATTAAAGGGAGTGCCCGAGCTAGGTCGCACCGAAGCGATCTCTGACTCAAAAGCACGTAAATCGAAATGTGCGTCAAAATTGATGATCCCAATCCGTGGTTGGCTGATGGCTTGTTGACTCAGATATTGCGCTGCGCCTTGAAACGTGGCCCAAGCGACTTCATGACCGCCACCCAGTACGATAACGGGCGTTTGTTTAAGCGTATGGGCAATCACATCAGCGCACTGTTGCTGAGCCAGCTCAAGCTCATCATCAATACAGCGAATATTGCCCAGATCAAAAAAGCGAGAGTGCTTATGCCAAGCCATGTTGGCCAGCGCTTGGCGAATGGCATCGGGGGCCTGTTTTGCGCCAATGCGCCCTTTATTGCGGGCCACCCCTGCATCGCATTCAAAACCGATAATGGCAATGGCTTTCTCATCTTGGTTTTGTTGAATGGGTAGCGTATTGACGGTGCAACGTTGAGTTTGATGGTGAACGCGTGTACCTAACTCGCCATCTTCGGCATCGTGACGGCCTTGCCACTCGAAGCAGTGCTGAGTGTTGCTAAAGGTAGGGTTATTCATAGGTAAATGCTCCGTCAACTACGCGTGCATGCAAACGCGGTACGCCTACTTGATAACTTAAATCGGCTGGGTGGCTAATATTCCAAATGGCGAGGTCGGCATCATAGCCAGTGGCAATTTTGCCGCGAGAATCAGCAAAACCTAACGCTTGCGCAGCATGTTGAGTCACACCTCGTAAGGCTTCTTGGGGGGTTAAGCCAAACAGTGTGCACGCCATATTCATAATAAGAGTGAGGTCAGCAAACGGCGATGTACCGGGGTTGAAATCACTTGCGATGGCCATTGGAATATGATGGTGACGCAGTAAATCAATCGGTGGGCGTTGGGTTTCACGTAAGAAATAAAAAGCACCGGGTAGCAAGGTTGCCACGGTATTGGAACGGGCGAGTGCAAACACACCTTGCTCATCTAAATATTCGATATGATCGGCAGACAAACCTTGGTAATGGGCGGTTAAAGCGCTTCCCCCTAGGTTTGATAATTGCTCGGTATGACCTTTCACTTGCAGCCCATGCGCAATTGCGGCTTGGAACACTTTTTCTGTTTGTGCCAGCGTAAAACCAATCGATTCACAAAACACATCGACGCTCGAAGCGAGTTTTTGTTCGGCCACCAGAGGGATGATTTCCTGACAAATATGCTCAACATAATCGTCTGCTCGGTGTTGATATTCTGGTGGAATGGCGTGAGCGGCGAGCAGTGTTGTGACGACTTTAATGCGGCGATGATCCTCAAGGTGCTTAGCCGCTTTGAGCATTTTTATCTCATCATGGAGCGTTAAACCGTAGCCCGATTTGATCTCAACGGATGTGACACCGGAACGCAGCAACCCCTCTAACCTTGGTAATGCCAACTCAACCAATTGGTCAATGGATGCGGTGCGGGTGGCGTGGACGGTTGATAAAATACCGCCGCCTTGCTTGGCGATCGCTGGGTAGGGAACACCTTGCAAGCGCATTTCAAACTCATTGGCGCGGTTACCGGCATAGATAAGGTGAGTATGGCAATCTATCAACCCCGGAGTGATAAGCTTGTCTTGGCAATCTATGACTTTGTGTTCTGGCGCGGCGGTGATGGGAATGTGGCTATCAAAGTAGGCGTCAATTTTGCCCGCTTTTATCACCACAGTTTTAGGAGAGCTAGGCTGATAGCCAAGCTCTCCTTGTTCCATGCTGACGATACGCGCGTTGGTCAGTATTAGATCCATCTTTATTGTCACCGTTATCGCTTAGTGCGCTGCTGATTTAAATGTATATACAAATAAATAAGGCAAAAGCGCAGGCGGTGCAAGATGAATGTTGCAAAAGTGTGATCGAATGTTGAAATGTGTAGCGTTAATCGAGCATCACTTTAGAGGTTAATTTGTATTTCGAGCCCGGGTGATAAAGCAGTGCAGAGCTGACTAACTTATCGCCACTCCAAGTACGGCGATTGAGTAGTAAACAGGGTTCATTGACGGCCAACTGCAACAATTGTTTGATGTGATGATCGGCAATAATGGCTTCAACAGTGTGCTCAATTGCACTTAATGGGCAGTTTTGTGAAAGATATTGATTGGGCGTCATGAACGAGAAGTTTTGTTCAAGATAGTGGGGCGCGTAGCGGCTATTGACCCAACGCACTTCCAGTTGTATCGGAGTGTCATTAGCAAAGTGAATGATTTCACTATAAAAAACAGAAGATCCTAGCATGACGCCGAGTTTGATAGCGACACTTTCATCTGCTGTTAACGCAAGTTGCTTTAAGACTTTACTGCGATATTGCTTCCCTCGGCTAGCGACCTCGTCAGCAATATTACGAATATCAAGTAGCGGTGATTCCGCTTTGTCTTCTACAGCGCAAACAAAAGTACCTAGCCTTGGTCGGCGCTGCAGTTTTCCATCAGCCACCAGATCCCGTATCGCTTTATTCACCGTCATCCGACTCACATTAAATTGCTCAGTCAGTTCTAGCTCGGTGCTTATGCGTTGGCCGACAGGCCAGTGTCCGGATTCAATGTTATCTAAAATAAATTGTTTTATTTGTCTATAAAGTGGTGAGCTTGACATGGGCATGATGAGTTTTATTTGAGTATACAAATAATTAACGAAGTCGCTGGGAAATGCAATATTTAGATAAGGCTTTGCGATCATCATCGGCCAAAACTGTGAATTGGTGAAGCAGCTATCGACGACAAAGGGTCAGTGTCACGGTAAGATGGCGTCGTAACTTGTGTTGTAAATAGTAACCTGTGTTGTAAATGGTAACTTGTGGTTTAAATAATAAAGAGAAAATGCGATGACAGCTCCAACAGAAATGACTTTTTTCGCTCGTTTTGAAGCGGATATTTTGGCGAAAAAGAAAGTGATCACCATTCGTGATGAGAGCGAAAAGCACTACCAAGTTGGCTCTATTGTCGAGGTGAGTACGTTGGAAGAGGGACGAAAGTTCTGCCGCTTGTTAATCAATAAGGTTGAACCGATCCTATTTAGCGAATTAAGCCACTACCATGCAGAGCAAGAAAATATGTCACTCACAACACTGAAAGAGGTGATTCAAGACATTTATCCCAATATTGAACAGTTGTATGTAATTCACTATCAACTGGTTGAAGAGAAAGCTCTGGAAAAAGATCACGCTTAAAAATAATAACGCCAATCAATCACGATTGGCGTTATTGCTGTTTGCCTCAAGACAGTGTCACGACGATTTCATTATAAAACGCAGCAACAGTAATGAGGTTAGTCACGCTTCCACAGAATGTGGCAGAACTTTTGGTCTGGGTCGCGGCTGACGAGCATTCTTGCAAACACATCGTCTAGTACGTCGTCCTCTTCATTGACAAGACCGATCAATACTTCCGCGTAAGCTTCCTTATCGACGTCAAAACCCACGTGTTGAACCCAATCATCACCAACGTCAACCAGTTCAGCCGCGCCACGGTCTTCAAATTGTGCCGTAAACAGGATGACATCAACAGGTTCTAGATTATCGGGTGCCATTTCAAGAAAGATGTCGTAAGCCGCATCAATGGCATCGTCGTAAGAAATCAAATCAGACATTATTATGCTCGGCTCATGTATTTACGTTCAGCGGTGTTGATAATAATACGGTCGCCAGTTGCGACATATTCAGGAACCTGCACAACAAGGCCAGTGCTTAAACGTGCTGGTTTTGAACGCGCAGAAGCTGAAGCACCTTTGATGGAAGGATCTGTCTCTTCAATCACAAGCTCAACAGATGAAGGGACATCTAGTGCTACCGCAACACCGTCAACGACAACCACATACATACCTTGGATTTCTTCAGTGATGAACAGTAGCTCATCTTCGATATCCGCCTGTTTAAACGTAAATTGAGTGTAGTCTTCGTTATCCATGAAGATGTACTCATCGCCATCAACATAAGAAAACGAAACCGCACGGCGGTTCATGTCAACGGTGTCGACAAAGTCATCGGCTTTTAAACGCTCATCAACGCGAGCGCCAGTGTTCAAATCAGTACAACGTAGTTTGTAGATTTTAGAACCACCACGGCCACCAGGAGTGGTCACTTCGATATCTTTGATCAATAGCGTCTTGCCACCAGAAATAATAGCAAACCCTTTTTTTAATTCATTCGCCTTTGGCATGGAATTTTTCCTTCATACTTAGTTTCGGCGCATTATACCTTGCCGTTTTCGAAAAGGAATATCTTGATTGATTGCTTTGCATAGTAGAACATGACCGCGTGTACTTTTTCTTAAATTAACTAACGCTTTTTGCTATGTATTTATCGGTTATTGACCCAAAACAACCCTTTCAGGCTGAATATCAAGCGGCTATCGATGATCTCATCAAGTTTCTGCGTGCCGGGTTAGGTGACAATCTACATAGTCTTTACCTTTATGGCAGTGTGGCGCGCAGAACTGCGCGTTATGGGCGCTCCAATTTGGATGTAGTGTTGGTCACGCACCGTGATTTCTCCGGGCAACGAGCAACGTTACTAAATACGATAAAATGGCGATTTCAGAAAAGTTTCCCACATATCACCGAAGTCTCGATCAAAACTGCACTCGTGAGCGAGGTAGCCACTTTAGAGAGCATTTTTACGTGGGGATTTATGTTGCGCCATTGTTGCGTTTGTATCTTGGGTGATGATCTGGCGGAATGCTTTGGCGATTTCGAACCCAGTTGGGAAATAGCTAAACACTGGAATATGGACATCGCAGATTGGGTCTTTTTTTATCGTGATAAAATTGCAAAAACCAGTTCTGAAAGCGAACAGAGCAAGGCGCAAGTAGCCATTGCCAAGAAATTACTGCGCGCCAGTTATTCTTTGATTATGTATCGTGACAAAAATTGGTTTGATGATCCTATCGAATGCGGGCAGCAGTTTTTACGTTATCATCCGGAGAAAAAAATCGACATTGAGAGATTGGGTATTTTGCTCTCTGGACGAGTGATCGCCAAACGCTCAGTGATTGGAATTCTAGACAGTTATGGGCAATGGCTTGCAAAGCAGTATCAAAAAACAGAGTTTCGGATTGGTTAACCGCTGGCTAGATCGTCGTACTTCTTAAAATAACCCAAGTTGTGGCTGGCTGAGCTGTTCGAAATTCAAGCCAACAAAAGGCAAAATGGCTTCTGCGACTGGCTGCAATTGTTTATCGATATAGTGCTGATAATCGATAGGACTTTTTAAATACTCTTTAGGCTCAGGACCATTCAGTGTGATGAGATATTCGATACGACCTCGATTTTGATATTGCAATGGTCGGCCTAACTGCTGGTTTATCGTATCAGCAAGTCGTGCGGCTCTTACTTGTGGTGGTACGTTTTTTTGGTATTCATGCAGCTTGCGACGCAACCGTTTTTGGTACACGAGCTCATGGTCGAGTTGACCGGTTTGAGTTTGCTCAACGATTTCACGAATAAACGCCGCAGGGTCTTCACCATTAAAAATCATCGAATAAAGTTGGTGCTGAAAGCGTTGTGCGAGCGGAGTCCAGTCCGTTCTTGCACTCTCAAGCCCTTTAAAAATTAGCCGCTCGTTTTCGCCTTCACCGATCAATCCCGCATAGCGTTTTTTTGACCCCGTTTCTGAACCTCGGATGGTTGGCATCAGAAACTTTCGGTAGTGGGTTTCGTATTCCAATTCCAGCATCGATTCCAATCGGTACTCTTCACGCAAGTGGGTCGTCCACCATTGATTGATGTGTTCAACCAGTTGTTTTCCTACGCGATCCGCTTGCTGCTGTGAATATTGACCACCTAAAGAGACAAAGGTTGAGTCGGTATCACCATAAATCACTTGATAGCCTTGCGCCTCAATTAACTTTTTAGTTTGCTTCATGATCTCGTGTCCGCGCATGGTAATACTGGACGCCAAACGAGTATCAAAAAAACGACAACCTGACGATCCAAGCACCCCGTAGAAAGAGTTCATGATGATTTTTATCGCTTGTGAAAAGGCTTTGTTATTGTTCTTTTTCGCCACATCACGCGCAGCCCATAATTTCTCGATCATTTCTGGAAGAAAATGTTTGGTGCGGTGAAATTGACCGCCACGAAATCCCGTTACCGCTTGGTTATCCTCTTTACCAAGCGGAATTTTTAGCCCTTCAATCAAGCCAAGTGGGTCAATTAAAAATGAACGAATGATCGAGGGATATAAGCTTTTAAAATCAAGAAGTAATACAGAGTCGTAGAGGTTAGGGATGGAGTCCATCACATAGCCTCCGGGGCTTGCGACCCAATTTTCGGAGTGTAAGTTAGGTGCGATGTAACCCGCGCGATGCAATTGAGGTAAATAGAGATTGGTAAAGGCGGCGACAGAACCGCCGACGCGATCTAGCTCCACACCCGTGAGACGGGAACGTTCAATGGCGAAATCCAGCAAATGGGTATGTTCAAAGATTTTATTCACTAACACACAATCTTGCAGGTTGTATTTCGCCAGTGAAGGTTTGTCTTTTTTAAACATACGGTTGATTTCATCCATCCGATCATGGGCGTTATGAATCGCTTTTCCTTCGCCTAATAGCTCCCTTGATACTGATTCCAATGACCAAGAACGAAATTGGTAAGTGGCTGTTTTTAATGTATCAATTCCATCCAACACTACTCGCCCGGGAATAGTAATAAACCCTTGCTGACTCTGGTTTGAACTACGAAAAAAACTGTGCTGTTTGCCGCGACCAATCGCAAGTTTTAACTTATGCCACTCGGCTCTTTTATGGAGTAAGCGAAAATCAAAATCAATCACGCTCCAGCCAATTACTACATCAGGGTCGAACTCAGTGAACCAATCGATGAGAGCGTTGAGCAATGCGTATTCGTCTTTCACCCATTGAATTGGGGTATCGCAAGGCTCAGGCTCACCAATCATGATTACGCGGCTGTCCATTGGGCTATCAAAACCAATCGAGTAGAGAATGCCTTTTTCAGAGCATTCTAAATCCAGCGAAACCACTTTCAGATGAGGAAGATAGTTGCCCGGTCGACATTTCGCCTGTTCTATTTTTGAATGGGAAAACGTCTGGGTAAGCCGTCCAGTGAATTCAATGCTGCCTTTAAGAAAACGCTCCATAAGAAAGCGGTCGGCAAGCTTAATATCATCTTCTAACGTTAGAATATGATGTTGCTTTAGTAGTGCCGAAAACTCAGCATGCGTTTGAATCGTTTGACAATAACAACCCGCTAGGAGGGTATGTTCAAAATCTTCCAAATCCAATGTTTTTAATTCGATAGAGAGCTGCCGCTCTAACGCTAATTTTTGCGCTTGTGGCACATCTTTCTGTGGTATGAAGAAAACGGGTTTTTCACCACGGATAATCAGTTGGGTTGGACCTTGAGGCGTACTCAACCACAACTCAATATGAGTCGAGCCATGAAGGTCTCTTGCATGGCGAGTAAGTAAAAAACCGTGTTGAATAACCAAGCGTAATAAATCCAAATAGTCGTAACCTTGGGGGAGGGCATCATATCAGAGCTACGAGGTAAATAACGAATTTCAGTGAGGTGAGTAAGCGGGCGATGGAGATCAAATAACCGTTAATTGGTATGGTGTATGCATTTTAACTTTATGATTTGTTTTGGTTTTGTATTTTTATGAGGCTGGTTGCATTTTTATGTTTAGGTTCAAATTTGTCAAAAAAATCATGTAAAAGTCGTGCGGCATCTCTGCTAATATAATTAAGCTTTTGATTTGTTAATGGATTCTCATTGGATGATTAGCCGAACAAATAAGTACTTGCCAAATTTGGGGTTTGAGCACATATTCAGTGTGAGTAAAAACCAATGTTAAGTTAATTACCCGATTGTGAGTTAATTTCCAATTGTGAGCTAATTAATGTGGGCCGCGATGCTGCTATCCACGATTCAGTGGGTGCAGAGCCAATAGATGAGTGTGGAGATACAAGTTTGATAAGTGTTTTCCTTGTAGATGATCACGAGCTGGTTCGCACAGGGATACGACGTATTATTGAAGACGTCCGTGGAATGAACGTAGTAGGGGAAGCTGACAGCGGTGAAGAAGCAGTAAAATGGTGTCGCAGTAATCATGTCGACGTTGTTTTAATGGATATGAACATGCCTGGTATCGGCGGTTTGGAAGCGACAAAAAAAATTCTGCGCTTTAATCCAGATGTGAAAATCATCGTGTTAACGGTTCATACGGAAAATCCATTTCCGACCAAAGTGATGCAAGCTGGAGCCGCGGGTTATTTAACCAAAGGTGCAGGCCCAGATGAAATGGTCAACGCGATTCGCATTGTGAATAGCGGGCAGCGTTATATCTCGCCTGAAATCGCACAGCAAATGGCATTAAGCCAATTCTCGCCAGCTTCTGACAATCCATTTGCTGATCTCTCGGAAAGAGAGCTGCAGATTATGATGATGATTACCAAAGGGCAAAAAGTGACGGATATTTCCGAGCAACTTAGTCTTAGCCCCAAAACAGTAAATAGCTATCGCTATCGACTGTTTAGTAAGTTAGCGATCAGCGGTGATGTTGAACTGACCCATTTAGCTATTCGACACGGAATGTTAGACACCGAGACGCTTTAGTGACTTCTTTGTTCGACTCGGTCGCTTTTCTTAAAAGCGTTACCCATCAGCCCGGCGTTTATCGAATGTATAACGCCGAGGCTGATATCATCTATGTTGGCAAAGCCAAAGACCTCAAAAAACGCCTTTCTAGTTACTTTCGAAAAACAATCGACAGTGAGAAAACGCGCGCGTTAGTCAGCCATATCGATAAAATTGATGTCACCGTTACTCACACTGAAACGGAAGCGTTGATCCTTGAACACAATTACATCAAGCAATATTTGCCTAAATACAATGTGCTGCTGCGAGACGATAAATCTTACCCGTATATTTTTATTAGTGGGCATAAGCACCCTCGTTTGTCGTTGCACCGGGGCGCGAAAAAGCGCAAAGGTGAGTATTTTGGTCCATACCCTGATTCTGGTGCGGTTCGAGAGTCGTTACACCTCATCCAAAAAATATTTCCGGTAAGACAATGTGAAGATACCGTTTATAGCAACCGGACTCGTCCTTGCCTGATGTATCAAATTGGCCGCTGCGCTGCACCTTGTGTGAGTCATATCATTGCGGATGAAGAGTATGCTGAATTGGTTAATTATGTTCGATTGTTTTTGCAAGGCAAAGATAACCAAGTACTTGAAACATTAGTGCAAAAAATGGAACAAGCCAGCCAAGCACTGCAGTTTGAAAATGCCGCTAAATTTAGAGACCAGATCCAAGCCATTCGAAGAGTCCAAGAACAACAGTTTGTTTCTGAAGAGACGATGGATGACATGGATGTATTGGGATTTGCCCAAGAAAATGGCATCGCTTGCATCCATATTTTGATGATCCGCCAAGGTAAAATATTGGGTAGTCGTAGCCATTTTCCTAAAATTCCGGCTAACACGACTCAAGAAGAGGTGTTTGATGGCTTTTTAGGACAGTATTATTTAAGTCACAATGAAGCGCGTACGATCCCAAGTCGAGTGATCTTAAATGCGGGTCTGCTAGAGGATGAAAAGCCGCTGCAAGATGCCTTACAGACCCTGGTCGGGCGTAAAGTTTCTTTCCACATCAGCCCAACAGGTGTGCGTGCTCAATATTTAAAATTGGCTAATACCAATGCATTGAGCGCAATAACGGCTAAAATTAACCATAGAATGACGATCAACCAGCGCTTTAAAGCACTTCAAGCTGTTTTAGGGTTGGATAGCATAGAGCGTATGGAGTGTTTTGATATTTCGCACACCATGGGAGAGAGTACGATCGCCTCATGCGTGGTATTTAACCAAGAAGGGCCTGTTAAACCAGAATACCGCCGTTATAACATCACGGGAATTACTGGTGGGGATGATTATGCTGCAATGGGACAAGTGTTAGATAAGCGGTATTCCAAGCAGCTTGACGTGGAAAAAATCCCCGATGTCATTTTCATTGATGGTGGTAAAGGGCAATTGAATCGAGCTTTGCAGATCATCTCTAGCCATTGGCAAGATTGGCCGAAAAGACCGGTGATGATTGGTATCGCCAAAGGCGTTACCCGCAAACCGGGGCTAGAAACGTTGATTACAACCGATGGCGATGAATTTAACCTGCCAAGTGATGCGCCAGCTTTGCATTTGATTCAGCATATTCGCGATGAAAGTCATAATCACGCCATTGCTGGGCATAGAGCCAAACGAGGTAAAACACGGCGTACCAGTACATTGGAAGGCATAGAAGGGGTTGGGCCTAAACGCCGGCAAGCACTGCTGAAATATATGGGAGGGCTGCAAGAGCTAAAAAGAGCCACTGTTGAAGAAATCGCCAAAGTGCCCGGTATTAGCCATTCTTTAGCTGAAAACATTTATCAAGCATTGAAACAATAAGAAAAATAACGCAACATAACCGCGCAATCGATAAGAGCCTATAAATATGCGTTTGAATATTCCTAATATTTTGTCTTTATTACGACTTTTCCTTATCCCAGTATTTGTCGTTGTTTTCTATCTGCCTTACGGCTGGGGCCCTTTTGCTGCGGCAATGGTGTTTTGGGTTGCGGGTTTTACCGATTGGTTAGATGGCATGCTTGCGCGAAAACTTGGGCAAACCTCTCGCTTTGGTGCTTTTATCGATCCAGTAGCGGATAAAGTGCTCGTTGCGACGGCTCTTATCTTGATCACCGACCATTACCACAGTCTCTGGATAACGATTCCAGCCGTGACAATGATTGCCCGTGAAATCATCATTTCTGCGTTGCGAGAATGGATGGCGGAAATTGGTAAACGAGCCAGTGTGGCCGTTTCATGGGTTGGGAAGGTTAAGACGCTCACCCAAATGTTTGCATTGTGGGTACTGATTTGGCGTCATGATGATTGGATGGTGTGGGTCGGCTATGCAGCGTTATACATCGCCACCATTTTGACCTATTGGTCAATGGTTCAATACTTGGCGGCAGCTAAAGACGACCTCCTCAATGCAGAACATCATTAAGAAACGGGCTTAGGCCCGTTTTTTGTTCCTCCAATTTCTACAATCCCTTTCACAACATGCATTATTGCTTCAGTTAAAGCACAGTTATCTCGTGTAAAAGGTGGTGAATTTTGCTATCAAATTAACCAAATTTTGTCCTTTTTGAATGCAAAATAGCCAAACGATTTAAAAACTAAAAAAATAATATTGACTCATCGAATCGAATGCGTAGAATGCATCCCGTACTTGAGAGGAACGGAAGAAACAACCCAACCCCTTGATGTTACAGGGGCGCGTTGGCAGAGGGGCTATGCAGCGGATTGCAAATCCGTGGACCTCGGTTCGACTCCGGGACGCGCCTCCATTGCGACACTAGCTCAGTTGGTAGAGCGCAACCTTGCCAAGGTTGAGGTCACGAGTTCGAACCTCGTGTGTCGCTCCAAATTTTGAGGTGTTGAACTTAACGTTCAGTATCTAAAGATGGTGTTACTAAATTTTGTAAACAGCATCGCAATGCAGAATTGCGTGCCCTGGTGGTGAAATTGGTAGACACAAGGGATTTAAAATCCCTCGACTTTCGAGTCGTGCCGGTTCAAGTCCGGCCCGGGGCACCATCTTTTTACTGCTTATGCAGTATGCGACACTAGCTCAGTTGGTAGAGCGCAACCTTGCCAAGGTTGAGGTCACGAGTTCGAACCTCGTGTGTCGCTCCAAATTAAAGCCCTAGCAGAAATGCTGGGGCTTTTTCATCTCTGTCTCACAGCCAGTTTACAACCAACGGTATCGTTTTAGAGCAACCTTGCCAAGGTTGAGGTCACGCTTTTAGTTCAAAAGAAAGCGAACCTCGTGTGTCGCTCCAAATTAAAGCCCTAGCGGAAATGCTGGGGCTTTTTCATCTCTGTCTCACTGCCAGTTTACAACCAACGATATCGTTTTAGAGCAACCTTGCTAAGGTTGAGATCACGCTTTTAGTCCAAAAGAAAGCGAACCTCGCGTGTCGCTCCAAATCGCCGCCCTAGCGGAAACTGGGTAACCCCCCCCTATGTTCACTATATTCGTTGACGGTTTCGGACGTGAAATTGAAATATTTTAAGCAAAGCCATCACCATCAAACAGCAGTGCTTCAATTTATGGTCAAATCTCGCATCGTTTTTACTTTCCATCCCCAATTCTAGAATGTTAATAATTTGATAAAGCAACCTTTATCTTGAGTTGTTATTATTTTGTGAAGTGAAATTTCGGTCTACTTCACATAATTTTCGTGCCAACATTTAATTTATGGTGTGAATTATTTGCAAAAGCGTGATTTATATAAACTTATCAACAACCCATTCATGGGAACGATTCCCAATGTGACATTGATCTATTTTTACATTGATTCGGTGAATGTAAACTCCATCCCCGTCAGCAACGTTAAGGGAATACATAAGCAGTGGTTGCTGAGCAATAAAGAGATTGAGCTGTTCATGATTACCAAAGTAGCGTGCTACTTCCCCCGGTGAATGTGAGCCTAACTCATTAATTTTATTGTCTATATCTCAGGATGAGATTCAAGGTGCCAAGCACCAACATAATGATAATGATGACCATAAGGTCGATGGAGTATAAAAAATGAATTTTGCTACCTCTGGTAAACTTTCTCTTGCCGCAATTCTAATTTCAGCCGCACTACAAGCAAACGCAGGTATCAGTGTTGAAGGTGAACAAGGTGTTTTCTCAATCGGCGGTGATGTTGAGTTCGATATCAACCTTCGTGATAAAAATGCCACTGACAAGCAACATCTAAATCAAGATGGCCGCCTTTTGGTTCAAATCGCTGGTGAGCGCAGTGTGAGTGGTGACCGTTATATCAAAGCACAAGCACAACCTTTACTTAAAACAACGGGTAAAGTTGAACTTGATGATGCGTGGATTGCATTTGGTCAAGCGAATAACTGGGAACTGAAAGTAGGCCGCTATGAAGCGTTTGATTTGTTCCCTGTTGGCCAAGATACTATGCTTGAATACGCAAATGCGGATAAAGATGTATACCGTGCGAATAAGGCTCGTGGCCGTGGTGATAACGGACAAATTGGCTTTAGCAAAACGGCAGATAACCTTTATTTTGAACTCTCAACTAAATTTGAGAATGAGTCTGCAGCGGATCAGAATGCCGTATTTGTACGCCCAGTTGTTGCATACCAGATCGTTGACTCAGTTCGTGTTGCTGCTGGTTTAGAAGCCAATCTGACTGCAGATGATAAAGATGCTGCGAATGATTTCCTTGGTTATGGCGCGACAGTTAACTATTCTGCTAACGATCTTTCTATCAACGTGAACTATGCGTTCCGTGATTTCGACAAAACTAAACAAGAAGATACGACCATCGGTGCTAACTTACTGTTTAAAGGCTTTGGTCTAGGTCATGTCTATGGTGATGTTGATAAAGGTACTAGCGAGAAGGTAAATACCACTTATGCTTCTTACCAATTTGCTAATGTGATGGATGTGGAAGATTTCTCTGTTTATCTAGGTACTTACTACTCGAAAGTAGACGACACAGAAAATAAAGATCTAGGTATGCGTATCCGTCTAAAATACTTCTTCTAAGTTTTAAAACTTAAGCATTAAATCTCAACTGCTTTTGATGCCTACCGTTCGGTAGGCATTTTTTGTATAAGCAGATGCGATGATTTACAGCTGTTTAAGCATCCACACATCGCAGCCGTTGTGCTCAGTGCCGTCCA